>JBGSQJ010000368.1:0-7726 GCA_041738165.1 Bdellovibrionales bacterium | reverse complement strand
TGGCATTTACACCGTCGAGTTGCTGCGCGCTCTCGGCGCCCTACCCGATTTAAAAATCGTCCCGGTGTTCAGGCCAAGTCGATTTCGCCATCGCCCTTTTTTTCAAATGCATGTTGGCAACGCATATCCATGGCTCTTAGGCGGACTGGGCGTCTCGGCCGATGTTCTGCATGGGCCCGACTTTCGTGTTAGCAAAAGTCGAAAAGCAAAACGAGTGGCCACGATCTTGGATTTGGCATTTTTAAAAGAAGGAATGACCTCTCCCGAGTTTGCGCAAAAGAAGAAAAAAGATCTGGATTTGCTCTTAGACCGCAATACTCCGGACGCTTTGATTGCTATTTCTGAGGCCACTAAGAAGGATCTCGTCGCATATCGACCGGCCCTCGCCTCTCGTGTTCACACTGTCCTACTCGGAGGTGACCACTTTCACTCTGGAGCGTGCGCTGAGCGTATGCACCCACGGCCCTACTTCTTGTTTGTTGGCAACTTAGAGGCTCGAAAAAATGTGCTGGGCATCGTTGGTGCCTTCGAAAAGTTTGCCCAAAACACACCTGGCTATGATCTCGTTCTCATTGGCAAGCCGGGTTTTGGTGCCGAGCCCATTATGAGCGCTGTTGAAAATAGCCCCGTCGCCAATCGCATTCATGTTGTTGGCTACACTCCTGCCGACAAGCTCGAGGCGTATTTTCGCCAGGCCGTAGCCCTTGTTTACCCGTCAAAGATTGAGGGTTTTGGCATCCCTGTCATTGAGGCCATGCACCTCGGCTGCCCGGTGATCACCTCGAGCACAACTTCAACAGCCGAGATCATTGGCAATACCGGCTGGAGTGTGGACCCTGACAACACAGATGCCATCACGGACGCCATGTTCGAAGTGGCCAAGCTCAAGAACCAACCCGAACAGCTGACTCAGCTCGTTCGCAAGGCTAAAGATCGCGCCGCAAGTTTCACTTGGAAAAAGTGTGCTGAAGAAACATTGCAAGTGTACCGAAGCTGTCTATAGGTACGTGGCACCTTAACACTCTAGAGTCTCAACAACGAGTCTGATACCTTAGCCATATTGCGAGTCAGGCTGGCCTTGGTTCGCACCAAGTCCTTATTGTACTGGATCGCCTTTTGCTTCTTATTCTCAGGCCAATTCAGAATCTCTTGAACCCTCGCTCTGGCATCAGACAAATTATCTAAGGGCAATAGCACGCCGTTTTCACCGTGGGTGACCCACTCTCGATTGGGTTTAATGTCTGACAAAATCGGTAGACATCCGAGCGCCATCCCTTCGAGAACCGAAAGTGAAGCTCCATCTGAACTGGTGAGCGAAACAATAAACTTCGATTTGGCGACGGTCGCTATATTTTCACTATAGGGCAAGAGCCCCAGATGCTGAACGGAGGCTGATTTTTCTATTCGCTGACGAATTGCGGCCGCGAGATTTTCAGAACCCAAAACATCTTGACCAATCAAGGCCACTGAACTGCTCGAGAAGGGTTCGAGCACATCGAGAAGATAGGGGATATTGGAGTTGCCCACCCATGCGCGATTGGATGCGAACTCATACTCTTTTTCAGAATTAGGAAAATTCAAAACCGAATCACTAACACCGTACTGCTGCGTGAGAATCTGTTCATTCGAATATCCAAGATCATTCAATGCGGCAGTCATGGTCTCACTCGCGCTGATCACAAAGTCCGATCGGCCAAGCGCAAACTTTGTGACAAATCGGTGCAGCCCGCTTTGCTTAGGAAAGATCATAATGTCATTGCCCACAACAAAATGTGCCAGCTTTACAGACCCTTTTATCAGCGCCCCCATCAGGCCGTAGCTCGAAAGGTACACAGTCGAAATCACATCCGGCTCAAGTTTACGAATCAGCCGGCGAATGGTTGGGAGCTTCAAAAGATACTGGTAGTTGCCGCCATGCTCAGAAATATTTTGTGGGGGAATGTGATACACATCCTTATCGTCCAACAAACCCTTGAGCGAAGCGTGCAAAGAATCAGGATTCATAGAGATCAAACTGATCTCCCACGCCTTCGAAGTCATGAGCCCTTCGATCCACTTAACCGTATGAATGCTTGATCCATCAGCTAAGACGAGCAGTTTTTTCACTTGCGGCTCACACTCAAGCTCTGAGCGAAAACCACCAAGCACAAAAAGAGCGGAACAAAGAAGTGTCTCGCGATAAAGAAGTGAATGTAGCTGTGATGGCGCATCACCAAGGTCCAAAGAACACCAACAACGAGAACCGCAGAAATCGCGAGCGCATCATTTTTAGTTACCGACCATTTAAACTGCCACGGACCGACTTTGAAGCTTCGAACTCGTTTATAAAGAAATGAAGCGAGCCATATACCCACAATCAAAACTTGCACAGGGCCATGATAGTTTTCTTTCTTAGAAATAAAAATATCAACTTGAACCCTAAGCACGTTCCACGGCGTGAGTTTCGTTACGTCCACCCAGGTGAGTGTTGAACCCTCACCATAGAGCCGGTAAAGACCCGATTTCGTGTAGTCTTCAATGGCGCCAGTAAGACCTGAGTAACCCACCACTTGAAGAAAATGAAAAAAGAACGCTAAACCAAATGACATCGCCGGTAAAACCCATAGCTTCACCAAAGTGCGATCGAACTTGATTCCCTCACGCCAGATATAAAACACAGAACATGCCAGACTCGAAACAAAGAAATAGTCGAGGGCGAATAGCCCATGCGCAAAACCGCAGACGCAGGCCAGAATTACATAGCGCCTATTGCTAATAAAGCGTTTGTAAAAAAGTAGGCCCAACCCCAGCTGAATCAGCATCAGCGAAAAGGCGTAGCCGTGATAGGCCAAGTTGTTCATCATATTGGTGAACATGGGCAATATCGATACGAAGAGCGAGATCCAAAACGCCCGCCCGTCTTCGAAGAATCGATACAGACAAAAGAAGAAGAACAACATTCCAAATGAGCTGAACAAAAACGGAATGATTCTGAGCAGCCGCTCATCTTTATCACCCCAAAGGTAATAACTTAAGCCAGTGATGAGCTCAGCGCCATCTGGGTAGTGCGTGTAAATGTAAATCACTCGGTCTGGTGATTTTGCCGTGCTTCTGTCGTAGACCATATCCGGAAGTCCATAAAACTTACTAAACCCTTCATCATAGTACCCAAGGCCTGCTCTTATGCAGTTGGCGTCACTATGAGGGTCAATGAGATGGTAAATGCCATTTGTAAGCTGCAATGTCGTTAAAATGCGAAACGCCAAAATGCGAAACGCCAAAATGCAAAAGGCCAAAGCCATTATCGCGCGCCGGGTGGTTACTTTGCTCATGTTGTTTGCCCTTGAAAAAGCAGTCTTGGTTTTTGATTGCGCAGCAGAAAATCCCAAACGCCCATCCAATAGCCAAGGCCATAGCCCACATGCAGAACGACGCACGCCTTGACCACCCGAAACCGATCCATAATCGATAAACTCTTACCTGCCAGTAAAAGCCCGAGAGCGAAATACAAAAGAAGAATCGCCCCCAACACCGTGAGCGCCATCTTTCTAAACTCAGCGCTTAAGGGCAAAACGACAGCAACAGTGAGCACAATTAGTGTCGCCAGAAAAAGTGCCGGCACCATTTGCCGAGCCGTGGTCACGGCCCGATGCTTACGATTCACAAACACCTTGAAATAGCCATATTGAGAAAATTGCCGAAAAGCCTTCTTGAGACTACCTCGCACGAGATAAGTGGCTTTGGCCTGATGAACGTAAAGAATTTTTAAGCCCGCCTGGCGCACGCGAAAGTTAAAATCATCATCTTGATTGCGCGTCAGCATTTCATCAAAATAGCCGACCAATTCAAAAACCGAGCGGTGGTAGAGCGGAATCCCTACGGTGTCGACAAAGGTATCGGATTGCATAGTTCGATAGTTGCCAAAACCCATACCAAATTTCGATTCCATGGCCAGACTGACCAAGCGCCCAGAGGGTGAGTCATAGATATGTTGATAGTCCCCGCCCACGCAGGCCACATCGGGTCTCGCTTTTAGAGTTTTAACAAGTATGGGAATATAGTCGGGATCCAAAACATTTCTCGCCCCAACTATTTGCACAAATTCGCCGCGCGCATTTTTTACGCCAAGATTGAATGCAAAAGGAGTGAGCTGCTGAACATTGTCGACCATCCTCACTCTTGAATCCTCTTTGCAAAGCTGATTCATGATATCTCTTGTGCCATCTTCTGATATTCCGTCAACTACCAGCACTTCGATATTTGGATAATTGGATTTCAAAAGCGCCGACACTGTTTCGCGGATCGCCTTGGCTTCATTTCGGCAGGGAATAACGATCGAAACCATATCAGGCACAAAGTCAGAACTCACGCTTTGGCCACTTTCAAAAATTCAGTAGCCACTCGTTCAATTTGATTCATAGTCATTTCAGGAAAAAAGGGCAGACTCAAAATTCTCTCAGCTCGCCGTTCAGAAATTTCAAAACTGTCATTTTCACGCAAGTAATCTTTTAAGGCGGGCTGACGATTCATTGTTACGGGGTAGTGAACCAGAGTTTCAATGCCTCTCTCTTTGAGCTTTTCACTCACCTCTTTTCGGTTGGACACTTCAACCACATAAAGGTGATAAACGCTTTCTGATTCTGGCCGACTCTTGAACACGCGAAAACCTTTGGGCTTAAGAAATTCATCATAAGCTCTGGCGTTTTCAACTCGCTTTTTTGTCCACTTGGGGAGTGACTCCAATTTCAAATCCAAAACGGCGGCCTGCAGACCATCGATGCGCATGTTTGTGCCCATGAAGTCGTGATAGTATTTGTCTTGCCGGCCATGATTGATGTAGCGACGAACAAAGTTATAGAGCTCTTCGTTTTGAGTTAGAATAAAACCGGCATCACCCAAAGCGCCTAAGTTTTTGCCTGGATAAAAGCTAAACGTGCCCACATCGCCAAAGGTTCCAACGGCCTGACCATTCCACTTGGCTAAGTGCGCCTGCGCACAATCTTCTATGACTTTTAAACTGTGCGCGCGAGCAAATCTCATCAACTGATCCATGGGCTCGGCCAGCCCATAAAGATGAACCACAATCAGCGCTTTGGTCTTGCCGCTGACTTTGCGCTCGAGATCTTCGAGATCTATTTGATGAAACTCTTTTTCGATTTCGACAAGAACGGGAGTGGCGCCCACTTCGACAATGGGCTCAACGCTGCCAATAAAGGTGTGGTTCGGCACCAAAACTTCATCGCCTGGCCCGATGCCAAGCGCTCTAAGCGATGCGGTGATAGCCGACGTGCCGTTGGAGCAGCCAACGCCAAACTTGCCGCCATGAGCTTTGATAAAATTGCCGGCAAATTTGTCGGCGTAATTTCCTTGGATAAACTGACAAGAATCGAGAACTTCTTTAAGAGTTTGCGTCAGGCGCGGCTCTAAACTCTCATGCTGAGCTTTTAGATTCATAAAGGGCACAGAAGCATCTGCGGTCACGCTCACTCTAAACCTCAGCCCCTTGAAGCATACCGAGCCTGCATTTTTTTGGAACAAACCTCAAAAACACCTCTTTGCCCGTCTCAACGGATTCGTAAATCGCAGCAATCAACTCAAGTGACTTTCGACCCTCAAGGCCATCGACGAGCGCAGAGCGGCCATCTTTCAAGCTTTCCACCACTTTGTTTAAGTACTCGACATGACCAAAGCCATAGACATTGGGCGGATTGTTTCTGAACTTTTCTAATACATCTGTGTCTTCAGGCTTGGACTCGGTAAAAGCCCAAGTTTTCATTTCGTTAACGGCAAAGCCGCCGATTTCGACCGAACCCTTTTCGCCTAAGATTGAAATCGAGCCTTCAAGATCTTTGGGCCGAGTGGCCGTGGTCGCTTCGATCACTCCGAGGGCGCCATTTTTAAATTTAAGAACAACCACGCCGGTGTCTTCGGTTTCGATATTCACCAAAGCCGTCGACGTCTTGGCAAAGACCGATTCGACGTCACCGAGCATCCACTGAAGCAGGTCCACGTGGTGGGACGCTTGGTTGGCAAACACGCCGCCATCATAAGCCCATGTTCCCCGCCAAGAATCCTGATCGTAGTATTTTTGTGTGCGGCACCAACGAACCCTCACGGTGCCCATGACCAATTTACCGAATCGACCTTGTTCAAGAGCTTCGCGAAGTTTCTTTACGGGCAGGTTGTAGCGGTTTTGCTTCACCACAAAGAGGCGAACCCCGGCCGCATCACAGGCCGAAATCATTTGATCCGCATCCGTTAGAGTCAGAGCCATTGGCTTTTCAACCACGACATGCTTCGAAAATTTCACCACATCCAAGGTGTGCTGCGCGTGCATTCCCGACGGAGTTAAAATCGAAACCACATCGATTTCATTTTTCATTTTCTCAAGCATATCAATATGATCAGCAAAAACCTTCACACCATACTTTTCACCGTAAACTTGAGCTTTTTTGATGTCGAGGTCGCACACCGCCACCACCTGCGCGCCCGGAATGGATCCGGTGGCCAATGAGTCAATGTGCTTTGGAGCGATTCGGCCGCACCCAATTATGGCAAAGCGAAGCATAGCGAACATCCTTTGAATTCAAAGGAACATTTTTAGCACAATGGACCCAGAACAATCACTTGCCGGGTGAGCTATCTAATGCGCCGCGTTTAAATGGTCATTGACCCTATGAGATGAACCCGCAATATATTGTGCATGCGATCCCTACTCGAGCGTTTAGATTTACGCAGAATAAGCCCTTTGCACCTGAGCTTAGACGCCTTGTTGTTAGCTGCGTCTTTGTACGTCAGCCTCTGGCTAAGGCTGGGTTCGAACTCTATCGAAGACCACATTCACACCCTCAATCAGTTGGCCGTCGGATTCGTTATTCTGCAGTTGCTCGTGATGATTGGCTTTGGCGTCTATCAGTCTTTATGGAGATACGTTTCGAGCTTTGACGCCACCAGATTGGCAATGGCCATTGGGGTTTCGATACCCTTGCTGATTTCACTCACCTACGGTTTCAAAGATTTTGGCTATATGCCGAGGTCCTTCTTTGTGATCGACGCCATGGTCAGCATTTCGCTCTTGATGATGGCTAGGCTCATTCGTAGGCGGATTTTTGAATGGCAGATGCAGCCGAAAAAAGGTCACATCACGCTTGGTAAATTGGTGATTTACGGAGCTGGGCAAACGGGCCGCTTGATTGCGCAAAGAATGCTCAGCGATCCCGAGCGCGACAAAGACCTGCTGGGCTTTCTCGACGACAACCGTGAACTGCGAGATCGCAAGATCAACGGCCTGCCCGTTCTGGGCGACCGAACTGAAATGGAAAATATTTTGGCCAGATCCGAGTGCACCGACTTGGTGATGACGATCAGCTCCCCGCCCACCGAGCTGATGCGAGAACTCGTCATGACGTGCAGAAAGCTCAATATCAGGCTGCAGCGAATCGGTGTGCATGATTCGGAGCTCAGGCCCGTTGAGCTTAAAGATCTACTCAATCGTTCAAGCTCGCAAATTGATATGCCGCTCTTGCAAGGTTTGATTCAAGGTAAAGTCGTTTTGGTGACTGGAGCTGGCGGCAGCATCGGGTCCGAATTGGCGCGGCAAATTCATCGCTTTCATCCAGCCAAGCTTTTGTTGCTCGATCATTCTGAGTACAATCTCTTTGAAATCGATCGTGAACTCAGACCTAAATCTCAAGATTTCTCTTCGGTGATCCCACTTTTGATAGATATCAAAGACACCGACTCAGTT
>JBGSQJ010000363.1:0-4260 GCA_041738165.1 Bdellovibrionales bacterium | reverse complement strand
CGGCATTTAGGACAAATAAAATTAAATGGAATTGCCTTGAAATCTCATTTTGAGAAAATACTGATGGCGAGCTGCAAGGCGCTTTGGCACTAGCCAAGTTTCGCGTTGATGGCCCCAGGTTTTAGAGGTACAAAATGTGCTCTAATACACCACAATCCGCGAAAGGATCGCATATGAAAAAGATCACTGTGTTACTTGCTCTATTGAGCTCAACTTCTATATGGGCTGCTGAGCCAGCTGCATCTACGCCAGGATTGATGGATATGGCAAAATCGGCTGCCACGAAGGCCAACGAAACTGCGCTGATCAACCTGAACACTGCCTCTGAGAGTGACATCAGCAAAGTGCCAGGCATCAGTCCAGAAATGGCAAAGGAAATAATCGCAAAACGACCCTATCAGTCAGTCACTGACCTAAAAAAAGTGAAGGGCCTAAAAGAAGACGTCATCGCTAAAATCAAACCGTTCGTCGCGTTCAAATAGGCAATTCCTAGGAATCAGATTTTTCATGATCTGGTTCCTAGTAGCTACTTCATGTTCGCGCAAATCGCGTAGACCGTGTAAGTGCCGGTGTCAAACATGTCGCACCGACAGGATGTATCCGTGTTTGGGAAATAATATTTAATTTCGTCGGACCCTGAACACCCGCAGCTCAAAACGTTTTTCCCGGCGGTACAGTTTACAGTACAGTTCGAGTTATTGTTGCAGGTATTTGTTACGCGCTCCCAACCCATTTTGATGTTTCCACCGCCGATATCGAGTCTTTCGGCGGGGGCCCCTCCAATGCCAACCCGTCCAGAGGAATCAATTCGGAGGCGTTCAGCGCCAGTCGTGGAAATCGCAAAGATATTCGCACCAGCGCGATAGATACCAGTGTCTGTGTCGGAGGCGAAGGTAATTCCCGGTCCCGCTGCGGTTCCATCGACCACCTTAAAGGTACCCGACATGCCGATCGTGCCGTCGGATTTGAGGTCGCCACCCGCTGTTTGCCACGTGAGTATCCCACTGCCGTTCGTAGAAAGCACTTGGTTTGCGGATCCATCCACAGCCGGAAGTGTCCAAAGAATGTTGGATGAAACCGCAGCCGGAGCAGAAAAGCCCACGTAATTCGGCCCACTGTTCTCCAAAAGGCGAACTTGGGCATCAGCACCTTGTGTAAATAAAAGTGCCGTCAGCCAAATTACCTTGAGAGAGCAATTGATCGACCCCATTGCCCCTCAATTACCTAGACTTGCTCGTACCATTAAAGTTCCATTTCAAGATAGTAAGTATATGCTTTGAGTTATCTATCGGAATTCTAAGGTAGTTACTAAACAAGCGGCCTTGCGGCCAGAATCGATCTTTGCCGTCTAACCAAATACCCAGTATTTTTAGACCGCAAAATCTCATTTTCAGACAGCCTTACTTCAGGTTAAATAAGATTTTTCTGTCAGTAAAAGCTTTTAGGTAGTCACGTATCTTTGCTTCCGATGCATAGAGCATCTTGCTCACATCTCGGTTACCGCGGCCATCAATTTTAATCATGTAAGACCTAAACGTAGTTTCTTCAATGCTCACATCAGGATAAATTTTTGTAAGTACGCCGGTTGAAAGTGTATTGCGCAAATACACTTTCACCTTCTCAACATCAGAATCGCTGAACGATTTGAATTCACGATACTTAGGTGTCGGGCTTCCTGTTGCGACCCAAGCCTTAAAGCGTTCACCAATTCGGCTTTTTACTCTATCGAAATTCTGCCAGTCATCACTAATTAGGTAGACACTGCCCGCTTTGTTAATTTCTGAGGAGAGAACATCGGCATAATCATCCAGATAAACAACCGTCGAGATTCCGACAATATCGCCGCTTTCGTCATTTCCAGGATAAATGAAGTAGCTGAATCTCTTGCCGACATCACTAAGATCGAATGGGTCAATTTTTCCACCAAGAAATTTGGCCAACTCTCCTGGCTTGATCTCTCTGTTTATAAATTGTTTTACCTTTTTCTTTAGCAAGAGTTCTTTCGAAAGAAGACCTTCGTCGGCTAAGAAGCCAAGAAAGAAACCAATATGAATGTAGGCTTGGTAATAGTCCACCTTTGGAAAGTCTTCAGCCTTCGCATGGTACTCGGCCTTATCAAAGGCCGACAAATACTGGCTGAATAAATCGGGAGGTGATTTCGAGTTTATTGTAACCCCAAGCTTTGTGCCAACTCACCGATCTGTTTTTTCAATCAAAACAAGATCCGGATCCCTCAACTGTGAGGCCGGTGTTACGATGGGTTCATTCAAGTTAAGAGTGCGTCCGGTATCCTTGAGTCGCCGGCGAATCAATTCTTTCGCGTAGGGCCCATCGAGCTTGAGGTCCTGAAACTTCTGAAGCTCACCGATCTCGACTTCTGCTGCAGAGAGAAAAACCTTGTAGACAAGTTCTGAGCAGTAAATAAGATCGTCCGACCATTCAAAGTAGATATCATAGCTTTTACCCAAAAATTTGCCAATCTCTTCGCGAAGAAGACTCCGCTTGGCAGCGTTCAACGTGGGCAAACGGTAAACTCGGTAATACTGATCTTTACCTCGCGAAATAAATGAAGAAAGCGCGGTCATGCGAACGGGCTGGACCGCCTCGGCAACGTACCAACGCCCTTTCTCTTTAAGGAGTATCCCCACATGGCTCCAGCGCGAATCAGACGCTTCATGGATCGCTTTTGATTGAGGGCTCTGACTGACCTGAAAAATGATGTCGCCATCCTGATATGTCGATCCGAGTGAAATAGGTGAAAAACAAAAAAATACGGCCAATAAAAACTTCATATCGTCTAAATCTCATTGAGAACAGCTCTGCAGTCAAGCAGCCGACCGCTAGTTAGCGCGTCATTATCGCCTTTTAAAAAGGGAGTCTTTAGATGAAAACAGTATAAAAATCCACGCATGTGGGTTGTTGCAAAATTACAATGCTCGGGCCTTTTGATAAATATCGTTTAATTTGCGAAATTTCGATTACCACTGACTCTCAAAGACCGGGGGATCAATGGCAACGCAGATCAAAACACTTATATCATTCCTACTGCTTCTTTCGGGAAGTCCGCTTTCTGCCCAATTGCTCACAGCTCAAATTCTTGAAGACCAATCGCACACTCTTTATGAACGCTCGATTCTTTTTGTTGGGCATTCGACGTCCTTTTGGGATGGGGCAAATACCGAGCCCGTCGTACGTAAGCTGATCGCATCGGCACGCCACTACAATGTTCCCGTAGTGGCCACGGTTGCAAAACACATGGCGACTGATCCGGTTTTAAGTCCGCTTCACTACTTCCAGCAATCGGACGTGGACTGGCTCATCTATTCGCGAGCTGGTCAACATTCCCTGCTGTTGCCGGACGTGCAAAGGCTTTACGTCGTTGGTGGGAACTTGGGGCGCTGCCTTTGTGAGGGCATACGTGACCTGGTGCGAGGCATTCAAGCCTCTGGAAACCCTCATGCCAAGATTCAGATCTACTTGGTCCGGGATGGGATGGACGATGGGTATCCGCCATTTTCCCCAATGCGACAAAGTCACGTTAAACAATTCACGAAGAACTTTTTCGTTCCAAGCTTTAATTGTCCATTGCAAAATTGGAACGACAAAAAGCACCTAAAGCTACCCGACACGCGCTTAGATCTTTACTTCAATCAAGCATTTCAACAGAGCTTTGATTTTGAACCTACCGACGACCAAGACCTGCGCGACCTAAAAAAAGTCATCGAGGTTCACTTTATCGCCAGCGACAAAGTTGATTTTAATCAATAGTGAGGTGGTTCAAAATCCGCGACCTTAAGCGTCGCATTCGGCCAAATTCCTATAATGAACTCACGACACCCCAGGTTCTCAACTAGGTTTCGACTACGGATAGATACGACGCAGCCTTTGCTATTGAAGTTCCGTCATACTATGGCTTGAGGCACTTAGAGGAAATACCGGAGGAAACATGAGATTTTTTGGTCATTTATTTTTGTGTCTATCGTTTGTTCTGTCATTGGTAGGCGGACAGGCGCTTGCAAGCCAATCAACTCAAGATAATTCGGTAACCGAGATCCGGATACTCTTAAAGGAAATGAAGTTCGTTATTGATGGAGATATCTCTATCTCCATTCTCCATTTGAATTCGGTCCAAAGGTATAAAATTGAGTTTGAGAACGTCGGACATGTGCTTCACGAGGTTCTGATCGGTCGCGGCCTTGTGATTGATGATGGAGAGCGCGATTACACTGAACATTTGCTAGCAACTACCGAAACGGAAAT
>JBGSQJ010000310.1:0-8927 GCA_041738165.1 Bdellovibrionales bacterium | reverse complement strand
CATTTATTTGCATTAGACCGCGCCCACCTGTCAACTTTTTAGACAGTTGGGATATAGGCGCCGGTTTACCCAGGAAGCGTGACTTCCACCAATGTGCCAACTCCAACCTGACTTGCAACCTTGATATCACCGCCGACGCTTTCAACTATGCGCTTGGCGGACAAAAACCCTAACCCACTTCCTTGCTCTTTGGCTGTGAATTCAAGTCTGCCGAGTTTGTCTAATTCATCCTGATTCATTCCACAACCGGAATCCTGAATCACAACCCTGATCGCCGAGATGCCAAGCTGATTGATAGTCACCCTGATAATGCCTGGCCCCACAATCGCGTCAACCGAATTTGAAATTAGATTTGAAAATGCACGGTAGATTGAAACCTCATCTATCTCAATACCTCCCGAATTGTCGTCTATTTCAGACTTGAATTCTATTTTGATTTTATCTCCGCCCAAGGCCCTCTTTTCTTCACATATATCAAAAATCAGACCCGACACTTGGCCGAAATTTATTTTTGAATTGCGGGAAATCTTTTTCTTCAGAGAGTCCGAAGTCGGCCGCTTACAATTCTCTAGGAGATCATTGGCAATTTGATCGATTCGATTCGTAGCAATACCTAAAGCCTCTGGGAGATTTGATGTTACCGAAGCAAATTGCCTTAAGTAACTCAGAGGTGATCGTATATCATGCGCCACCTGTCGGGCAACTCGACTCAACTCCAAAGCGAAATCTCTCTCTATTGCAGCGACTCTCAATTCTTCTTCGGAAAGCCTCTTGAAAAAGAATGTAACGAATAAAATAGCGGCAATCCCCAGACTCCGCACGAAGTACAGAAAAACATAAAACTCAGTGGGATTTTGAGACAAAAATTCAATCTCCCACCGGCTGCCGCCTATAGACTGTATCTCTATCGAAACACTCTTTCCACCAAGCCCATATTTCCACACATTACAGCCGCCCCGATAATAGCTCTCCCTTATCAACTCTCGGCGCTCACCTATGGAGTTGACGCTAAAACATCTGACCATCTCCAAAGATTCAAGTGTGCTTATGCTCGTAGCAACTTTGTCAGGCGCGCCCTTTGCTACTTCGTCTTTCACCTGGAACTCGACCAATTTTGCGGTTCGACCAGCTATATGTGACTGTATCGAAAGGAATATCACTTGGCTTACAAGCAACCATGCCAGCACCAGTACCAATAAAATTAGTTTAACATTGTATTTCATACAGTGGAATTCTACCTCTCATTGGGATATACAAAGTCCACCAGGAGGTCTAGGTACAAAATGAAAATTTACAATTTTATTTGGCTCCAGATTTTACCCGCTCTAGCATTCCAATTCGGCTATTCGACAACCCCGTTGGTGAGCGCTGTTGACAGTGAGCCAACCGAACTCGAAAATAATGACTTGGTGAAGTTCAATCATGAAGAAGATTCTTTCGTCGATATGCATAGCCTTGATACTAACGTTAGGATTCTTTTGGCTGGTAGACCGGGACCTTACAACGATATATCTTAAGGGAATGACTTCTAGAAACGCGAATCTTACCTACTTGGTGTACGAAAACGTCGGGGCCAAGTTTTCTTTCAAACCCGAAGATTCCGATTACAGCGCAAATCAAAGCCTGCTCGATCACTTAGTAGGTACGCTCGTAAAGTACGGACCCACAGGACACCCCGAACCCTACTTGGCTGAAAGTTGGACGGTCAGCCAAAACAAAAAGGTGTGGACTTTCAAGCTCCGCAATTTGGTCTGCGAAGATGGCCGCTCTATTACGGCGGCTAAGTATTCCGCACAATTGCAATATCGCCTCAAATCCCTAGCAGACGATGCTGGGATGATCGATTTCGACCAACTCAGCGGTTGGCACGACTACTTAAACGGTTCCAAAAATTCAGTTGAGGGGATTTCTGTTTTGGCAAACACGATCGAATTCAAGTTTGACCGAAGACCCGAAGATTTTTTGGAAACTCTGAGAAAAGTGATGTTTGGCTACTGGTGTGGAGAATTGGTAGATGGCAGGTATTCAGACGCCTCTCAGTTTGTGTCATCCGGGGCCTATTCTGTTTATTCTATCTCCGAAGAACAATCGGTCATACAACTAAAGCGAAAATCGGAATGGTTTTCGTTAAACCCCGACTCTCCAGAAACGATAACATTTACTTCTGGGCCGCTACCCAACGAAAATAAGGGTCCGGTCATTTTGGCACTAGGCCCAGTGCCTAAAAAAGATCTGCCCGAAGCCTACGTGCACGTACAAAGTACACCAGACCAACTCATTGCAATTTCGATTCATCCCAAAAAAGATAATATTTTTTTATCACTTGAGAATCGAATGGTTTTTCAAAATCGCCTTTACTCGTATCTGAATGCAAACAAGCTCGAGACAAATACTGTGGTGCCTGCAAAGTCATTTTTTCCTCATAGAACCTACACGCAAGAGATTCAGGATGTATCGAGTCTCGATGGTAAATATCGTGCAATGGATCGAGAACTAGCAATTCGTCTATCCAGCAACTTGCCGACTGAAGCTCTTAGTTTCATAGAAAGTGCGTTAAAATTCGCTCTCCCTGCAAATCAAAAATTTCGAATTGCCGTTATTGATCGCACAGATAAGAACTGGGCGAAAAAGTTTATGAATGCTGTTGAAATGGATATTCGAATTCCTACTGTAGGCGTGGGCGAATTTGGCCGCAACAGTGCGATAAAAATGATGTTTTGTACAGGCCTAGGGGTTAACTTTGCCGATCCGACTGGCAAAATCTGTAAACTGGTGGAGAGATATGAATCTCAAAATTTGGAGTTGGATCAAAAATACTTCGAGGATTTTCAGCAAGCCTTGTGGCAAGGGGCTTCTGTCATACCACTTTTTCACACGGGAAAGTTCTATGTGATTTCCAAAAATATAGACCTTGAGTCGATTGCCCCACAACTAACTGTACCTCGTCTGGATTTATTGAGATTAAAGTGAAAATCAATTGGCTAGAGGTTCTCGAGCCCTACTTTTCAAAAAAAGTTTTCTTTGATGAGACCCCTGTTTTAAATGAAGCAAAGGTGGTCGTTGGCTGGCACTCCTACGTGTTTGGGGGCGACGCCGTCAGTTTTGCCGGAGGAACTCATCGTAATCGAGAAGTAGCGCGTCGAATCGCTCTAGCCGAGGCTTTGGAGCGAATATCATTACGCCCCTTAATAGCTGACAAAGTGAATCAGTATGGCTTTGATTTGTATCCGTCTTCTTCGGGCTGTGCCGGCGGTTTTTCTCGAGAAAAAACGAAATTCAGAGCCACCTGTGAGGGCCTTGAAAGATGGGCGTGGAGTCAGTGGATTGACAAGGGATACAGAATTGAACCGACAGTCGTTCGGCCGCCCGAACAGTTTGGCCCGCTGGCTCTACATCTCGCCGAAAGTTTCGATGAAGTATTTTTGTTTTCTAAAAAATTTGCTGCCGTGGAGCTCGACGGTGAGGCCCTTGACCTTGAGTTCAAAGCGGTGCTCGGGGTAAAGGGCCAAGGAATTTTCCCGGGCTCCAGGGTCACATCTCACGATGACGATGGTTGGACACATGGCCTCATCGAAGCCCATAGACATCTCGACCTATTCAACAGATTAAAAGACACAAAGATGCCGGATTCCGACTGGTATATTAATCGAGTTCGATATTTTGGAAATAATGCAGAGGGCGCATTGAGGACAGTAGCAGGCGCCAACAATTTAGACTGGCCGGTGCCGGGGAAAATTATAGACCTGGAATTGCCCACGGTTGTCCCTAAAAAGTTTTATTTACACAGATGTTTGTTTGGTGATTTTAAAGCTTGGAATCGGGGTGACAATACTCGATTTGTATATTGATATGCATAAACTTTTTTTCGCTAATCACTCTTCGTTGATGCGAAGGTCGCAGAGGGCGAAGCGAAAATCGCCGCCTGAGAAAAAGGTCGCCATCAGAATCTGGCCGGGTTCGGTGCCTTTGCGCATCCAATACCAAATCTTATTTTCATATTGGGGAGTGGCATCGAAGTAACCGTAAGTGGGATACGTCTCGACCCGTCGCTTGTCGCCCTCTTTTTTCCACTGCTTTCTCGCCTCTTCAACAGGCATTCCCACATAGGGATTTTGTTTTGCGAAAAATGAAAAGCGCCCATTGAACGTCATTCCGTCGTCATCCAACACGTCAATCAAGAATCCACCGTGATGTTCGAACGCATTGTCGTAAATGCTGCCAGTGTGATAGCAAGATCCGCTCATCACGAACGGCACATTCGACCAATCGGGTGGCTGTGTGCTCACTTCAAATTGCTGCCAAATTTCTTTTTGTTGAGGGCTGCATTTGTCATTCATGCACCAGTTTTTTGGAAACTGGGGCTCGGCCCCCACGCTGAACGACGTCACCAAACTCAAAACGACCAATATCAGATGTTTCATAGCGCCCCCTAAAATCTTTTGATTCAGCTACAAAAACGCTAAATCGCTAATTTCGATCTGTCTAGAGGAGTGTTCGCTTTTAATAAACTTAAACAGGTTTGTCCGCAGCGACTCAAGGCCAATTCACAGAACATTGCCTCTTAGCCCAATGCTTCACTCACTAATTGAGTCAACAATGTTGACTCAATTAGTGAGTGACTCCAAAACACCCATCTCGTCTTCATAGATGAGCCTGCCCAGGCATTCCAATGTGATCAGTGTGCGGTGCGTCCCGGATTCGGAACCTGGCACCTAAGTTACCAGCCGTCGGGTGGCGGGTTTAAGATAGAGCTCGCGCCGACACCGGGCCCGCCAATTTGATGGCCCGCCGAAAACAAAGCATCACGATTGATCATTTTCACCGAGTAGCCGGTGCGCCCCCCACCCGCCACACATGAGCCCGGGTTCTTATCGCGAAAGCCATCATCGTTACGTGCGCATTTACCAAAATTGCTGAGCGAAGCGCCCACCTCATAGTTGTAAGTACCTGGCCCCGGTAGCCATCCCGTCAGCAAATGAGCCTTGTCGCGCACAAAATAATACGCTTCGGGTTTTTGCAAATTCTCGCTGCGAGCCAAATCCATTTGATTCTGAATGCTATACTCACTTGTTGTGCCGATGTGTCCAAGATCCGACCGAACCGGGATATTGGGTGGAATTCGAAAACGGCCTATGTTTGAACGCAGTTTGCCGTAATAGTTATCTAGAAAGTTTGGCTCGATCGAGTAGTAGGTGATATCAAAAAGATCGGGTGCGATGGCCGCTAATTCAAGTTTGCGAATTTGGGGAACGACGGTTCCGCCCCCAGGGCTAGCCGCCAAAATGTCATTGGGTGCGCCTTCAGACATGTCCGCTTTGATATTCATATACGAATTGAAACTGGCGGTGAGCGCACGCAAGCCCGTCACACTATTGAGCGCCATATTCGATGACATTCCCAATTTGTCGCCGGGAAACCTCGAATAGTTTGGCAACCGCCGCGTATCGTCTGGTGAATTTAAAAGCCCACCGGCCACCGCTCGCGGCGCCACGAGGGGATCGGTTAAGTTTCCAGAAGAAGTTTGTGCGCCTTTCTCCCACCGATCTTGAAACCAAGGTCCGATGCGGCCGCCAAAGGGTTTGGCGAAGCCTCGGGCCACCATATTGACACCGTCCCCAAACGGAAAAAATATCTGACGCGGAAAGGTTGTCGCTTTGATGCCCACATACGCCATGTACCAAGGGTTTTTTTCAACCCCTATTGAATATTGATATTCGGGATCACTGATCAAGCTGGCCTGCGCCCACGGAATCAAATCACTGGCGCCGAACCCTTCAGGCGGCGCCTGCCGAAGTCTTTTTATAGACTCAGGCCGAACGGGTAAAGTTTGAACTGGCCTTGGGACGGCAGTGCAATTGCCCGACTGGTCTACGTCGGTATAAATAATTGTCGGGACGATTTCAATTTGCGAAAGCCATTGCCTCGGATCAATACCCTCTAGCGAATTGAGCATTTGAAATGTGCCATTGCCCGATTCAAACGATTGCCGATTGGCATAAGTTAGGTTCTTTAAAAAAGTTTGCCTCGCCCCCTGCAGCACCGAATTGCCGTCGATGTCTAAAAAATCTCCGGGCTCACCGCGCGACAGCACATCACCTAGCGCATAAATAATGCCCTTGCGATTGCGCTGATCGATGCGAAAGGCTTGCAATATGGTCATGGCAAACCACCAATTGGTTGCAGCCAGTCCCGAGCACTGATCATCGAATTGCTTACGCAGTTGGCGCGAAAGCGCAGCAATTCCATGGTTGATACCCAAAAATCCCGCAATCACCTTGACCTCGGGCAACGCTGGGATACTTAGTTTTTCCTCGTTGCAGAGGTTTTCACCATCAGGCACTTCATCCCAGGTCGGCTTGTACATGATACAGAGCGAAGGCTTTATCGCCGGCAAAAATGCCGTGTCAGACATACTGCCGGTGTACATCGGATGCTGGGCTTTTTTGTAAAGGCCCATTGTACCCAAAGTTCGATAGCGCCACGAAAGTAACTTATAAGATTGTCGAATAGCATAATTCTCATGTGCGATCACATTGAGCATCTCAGCTTGTTTGGCCGCGGCATAATAGACGGCCAGGTCCACAGAGTTTTGCAAATTGATCTTATCGTGCACGACCAGCGCCACATTGATCGCCATCGCAAAAAACACGAAAAGCACATTGAACATGAGAGCGATAAATATGGCCGCTTGGCCCCGTTCATTCTTAAGCACTATAAAAAATTTTGACACTGATTGAGTTGGAACGGAAACTAGACCCATGCCTATTGTACTTATCGGTGCCCTGCTCCTATTCTTTAGTCCAGCTCGAAGCTTCTCTGCAGAAGTTATGTTCGAGGGATATTACAAAATCACTCTTAAGGGTGAACACATCGGCTATAGCATTCAGCGCTATGATTTTGATCAAAAGGCAAAAAAATTCACCTCGATCAGTTTTTTGAAAATCAAGGTGGGTGATCTGATCATTCAAGAAAGTTTAAAGGCTTATTCCGACGACAAGTTCAAACCACTTAGTTATCAATACACTTCGCAAACCGGTAAAGATTTGAAATCCATCGACGCCGAATTCAAGGGCGAAATAATGGATTTGAAAATCAGTGACGGCAAAAATCTCAAAACTGAAAAACATAAAATTCCCAAAGGCACTTTCTTAAGTTCCTTTTTGGTCTACATGCTTTTGCAAAAACCTCTCAAACTCAAAGAGGCCTTTAAATACAGTGGAATCGCCGAAGAAGATGGCGCGTCTTACTGGGGAAAAGCCTACGTCGATTCAACAAAGTCACAACCTAACTTTCAAGAGGTTCGAATCTTAAATCAGTTCAAAAGTGAAAAGTTCATTTCGACGCTAGCGACGGTCAAACACCCCTCAGAGGCCAACAAGTACGTCAAAGCCGAAGTGCTAGGCACCGAGTCGCCGATTAAAACCTTGGCCACTGAGCTCGTGAAGCGCCCCACTCAGGCGACAGAAGGCCATACCGTACCCACCGCAACACTCAGCACGCTCTTTGGCGGCGTACCCGTTGGTAAAGCCAACTTGCTCAACTAAATGAAAAACATTTTAAGCCGAGCGCTTTTGGCCTGCATATCGCTCTTTGGTGTCATCACGCTTTGCTTTTTACTTTTGCACATTGTTCCAGGTGACCCTGTAGACTTGATGCTAGGGGACCGCGCTGACATTTCTGACAAGAATAATCTCAGACGGGAACTGGGGCTCGATCAACCTATGTGGACGCAATACGGCCAGTACCTCGTGCGTCTTTCGCAGCTCGACATGGGTCAGTCTCTCGCGTCACGAAATTCAGTCTTGAGTGAGATCGTTTATTACTTTCCGGCAACTCTAGAGCTGGCCTCAACCGGTTTGCTCTGGGCCATACTTTGGGGACTGCCTCTTGGGGTTTGGTCGGCCGTTCGGCGCGGTTCGTGGCTCGATCGTGCGTGCGGGGGAATTGCGGTTTTAGGAATGAGCCTGCCCGGAGTGTTTTTAGGGCCCATGCTCATTTTTTTATTTGCGATATATTGGGATATATTCCCTGTGAGCGATCGGCAAAGTTTTGAGAATCTCGTACTGCCCGCCTTAAGTTTGTCGATTCCCCTGGGTGCGGTGATATTGCGAATGACACGGGCCTCGATGTTTGAAGTTCTCTCGCAAGACTATATGCGAACTGCGAAAGCCAAAGGTCTTAGCAAACGACAAATCTACTTTAGCCACGGCTTAAGAAATGCTCTGATTCCTATTGTCACTATCTTGGGTCTTCAACTTGGCGCACTTATGACCGGAACTGTGATCACCGAAACCATATTTGATTGGCCTGGCCTTGGGACACTCTTACTTAACGCTCTTCAAAAGCGTGACTACCCAATGGTTCAAGGTTGCGTTTTGTTTATTGGCTGCATTTACGTCTTTGTTAATTCGGCGACCGATGTGGTTTATGGCCTCGTCGACCCCCGCTCTAAAAAGGGTTCGGCATGAAGGGCTACCAAGTCGGCGCATTGATCATTTTGCTTTTTGCCCTTATGGCCTTGTTTGCGCCTTGGCTCGCACCCCACGACCCGAACCACATTGACTTAGTTCGAAGGCTTGAAGCACCGACTGTAACTCATTGGCTTGGCCTCGACGAAAATGGCTCAGATGTATTGAGCAAAATTGTCTATGGAGCCAGAGTCAGCCTTGGCGTGGCGTGGACAACCGTGCTCGTGAGTGCGTTTGTGGGCTTACTCATCGGGTCGCTTTCGGCGTGGTACGGCGGCGTGACCGACCAAGTTGTTATGCGCCTTATTGATATGATCTACGCCTTCCCCGGATTCTTGCTCGCTTTAGCTTTGGTGGGGGCTCTTGGACCTTCGGTTTTCAATTTGGTGCTGGCTCTTTGCCTCACGTCTTGGACGAGCTTTGCACGGTTAGTGAGAGGCGAAGTGCTGCATCTCAAAC
>JBGSQJ010000302.1:0-14629 GCA_041738165.1 Bdellovibrionales bacterium | reverse complement strand
TTAAGAACCTTTATGATCTGTTCTTCCTTGAACCTTTTGCTCTTCATCTTCCCACTCCTTTAGTTGAGTTTTACGCAGGAAGACTCACACTTCAAGTGGTACTAAATCCGGGTCTCAGGTCGAAAGGGATTTAATCTTGTTAAGGTTTTTGTGCTTACTGAAAGTGCCAAAAGAAGCCAAGATAGAAAACAATATCACGAGGCAATGGCCTTTATTAAAAAGAACAAGCACGGAAATGTTTTATTTTATTCTCAAGACAGAGAGAGCCGAAACCCAATAGATTTTGCTCAAAATGAAGAATGTGTTTTAGACGGTATTTTTAATATTCACTATGTTTTAGATAGAAAAATCCTTCATCAGGACAGCCCCGATACAGATTTTTTAACCCGTGATTTTGCCGGGGTTATTGCAAGTCACTATTCAAGAAATTTAAAAACAAGGGTAAGCGGGGCAATGACCGCCAAAGCTGAAACAGGTTGGTGGCCTAATAGCCGGCCGCCGTTGGGTTATGTTTGCAAAAAAGCCACTGACCCACTCACCGGAAGAATTAAAAATCGTGGTGGAACTATTGCCCTTGATCCAAACGAAAATAATAAAAAAATCGTGCTTCGTGAGTATGAGTTGAGAGCCAATGGTCTTTCTTATGAAAAAATTAGAGAAACAATTTTAGAAGAAAAACTAATAACGGGTAAAAAAGCCGTTCAATATCGTAAAAACACCATTGAGAGACGGCTTAATAATCCGTTTTATCGTGGCAAGTTTTTATGGAACGATAAACTTTATGACGGAAATCACGAAGTCTTTATCCCGAAAGAGTGGCTTAAAAAAGTTGATGCATTAAGTGGTCAATGGGGATTTACCAAACGGCATTTCAGTAGCGAATATATGGCGATTGCTGATGGTTGGTTAAAATGCTCATGCGGTTGCCGTATTATCTATGACCCGAAAGAGAAAAAAATTAAAAGCACGGGCGAAACTAAAACTTATCATTATTACCGTTGCACTAATGGAAAACGTATTCACGAAAAATTAGAAAATATTAAAAGCGAAAAAATCTGGGAACAGTTTGAACCCTTGATAGAAAAAATTAATATTAGCGATGAGTTTGCCGAAGCCATTGCCGATGCTCTTAATGCCACTGAAAAGAAGGCCCATAGAGCCACAGAAATCCAAATGGTAGAGTTCAAAGCGAAAGAGCAGGAACTACAAGGCCATGAAGACAAACTCTTTGATATGCGTTTGCAGGGCCATATAGGGCAAACCGATTTTGAAAAGCAATTAGCCCGTATTCGTTTAAATCGTGATGGCCTTGCTGAACAATTAGAAACACTCCAAAAGGGTTTAACTTCTGCGGTGATGGAAACTGCTCAAACTGTTTTAGAACTGGCTACATCAGCGAAATCACTGTGGAAAAAAGGCGTGCCCGAAGAAAGACGAAACTTCCTTGATAAGCTACTTTCTAACCCGATTTTAGATGGTGCAAATGTGCGATTTACCTTGAAAAAGCCGTTTGCTGTGTTGGTGCAAATGACTGAAAATGTTGAATGGTGCCCGAAAGAGGACTTGAACCTCCACAGCCTTGCGGCCACAGGCTTCTGAGACCTGCGTGTCTACCAATTCCACCATCCGGGCCCGGTTAGAAATAGAATCGCTAGAAATACCGAGCCAACGCTATTCGAGTCACGACCTGTCGCATCCCGGAAAAGGAACCGTGTACCTAAATGTTGAAGGTGAGGGTGACTTCGGTGCCATGGCCCGAAGGGGGAACGCCCAGACCCACTGTTACCCCGTGCAAGCGCGCGATTTCAGCAGCCACCGCTAGGCCAAGCCCAGAGCCCGGCGTATGGTGCGAAGGTTCAACCCGGGTGAAGCGCTCGAAAATCTTTTGCCGAAGGTCTTCTGGAATACCGGGCCCCTGATCACAAATCGAAATCACGACCCGCTGGCCTTCACTGTGCATTCGCACATCCATCATCGAATCATCTGGCGAATACTTAACGGCGTTCTCTAAAAAGTTCTCGATCATCGAATCGACCAGCTCTTCATCACCGTTGATTTTGACGTCGACCGCGTCGAGCCCGCCATCAGCTTCAAATTTCGTTCGGATGCGCACTGATTTTAACATGGCGATTTTTTGCACACGCGCAACAGCTTTCATTAGCACTTCATCTAGTGAGAACGCCTTCATTGTGATCGAGTCTTGACCCGCCTCGAGCCTGGCGAGCATCAACAAATCTTGAACCAACTTGATCAAGCGATTGATCTCGGCTGCCAATGAATCGAGACCCTCGCTCAACCCTGAATTTTCTGAGCCGTGTTGGCCCTTTCGCAAGCGATCCACTTCGCCCTTGAGAATAGTCAAAGGCGTTTTGAGCTGATGACTGGCATTGGCCACAAAGCGATCTTGACTGGCAAACGCGGTCTCTAAGCGATCTAAGATTCCGTTAAAAGTTTCAGCTAATTCTCGAATTTCATCATGCGCCTCAGGCACAGGAATTCGCTCTGAAAGCTTCTCGACCCCAGTTATGTCTTTTGCTTTTTGTGTGATCAACTGCACGGGCTTAAGTGCCATCGACGACATCCAAAAACCGATCAAACCTGAGAGCAGCAAAATTACAGGAACCGAAATAGAAAAAAATGTCAGTAAATCCCTACGCTCTTGATGTGGCAAATCGAGAGGAACAGCGATTTGCAGCACCAAGGGTTCGCGCCAGCCACTGTGATAGGTCCAAAAGCTGAGCAGCCGCAACTCAGATGAAGTCGAGGTCAAACTGAGCTTTTCACTGTAGAGTGTTTTAAAAATCGCCCTTCGAGTGGGAAGCTCTTTGAGAGTCTGGGCATTGATAGGAAGGCGGCGCTCGCCCAGAGACTTCGAGCGCATCAGCACCTTGCCCCTTGAATCTAAAATTTCAAAATAACTACTACCCAAATGAAACGGAAACAACTTACCCGCATCCGCAAACCCTGAGTTGAGAACAAATAAGCGCCCAACAAAATCCATTTCAAGATTTGATGAGATATCCACCGCGAAATTGTAGAGTGTCGTATCAAACGCTTGAATCTGAGTGCGCTGAAACGATTGAAAAAGCCAAGCGCAAAAAATCAGTAAGCCAGAAGCAAAGATCGAGAGGTACAAGATGGCAATACGCCAACGTATTCCTTTTTTTCGAATCATAGATCAGCGCGGCGAAGGACGTACCCATATCCTGTCACCGTATGGAGCAAGCGGTGAGAAAATGGCTCATCTATTTTTTTGCGCAAGTGCCGAACGTATACGTCAATGACATTGCTCTCGTTGTCAAAATGCACATCCCAAACATTCTCACCTATTTCAGTGCGTGTGAGTGGTCGATTGGCATTTCTCAAAAAATATTCTAGCAACGAAAATTCTTTTTGTGTCAGCGCAATATCCTGAGCGCCGCGTTTCACTTTTCTCTGGATAAGGTCCATCTGCAAGTCTTCAAATCCCAATTGAGTGCGCCCACCCTCTTTGCGGCGAAGCAGGGCTCGGATCCGGGCCAAGAGCTCATCGAACTCAAATGGCTTTGGCAGATAATCGTCGGCCCCTGAATCAAGACCTCTGACTTTGTCGCGGGTCGAATCGAGCGCGGTGAGCATAAGGATAAAGCCCTTGAACCCCTCATTGCGCATCTGCCGAGCGACATCTACGCCGTTGCCATCTGGCAACATGATATCTAAGACCACCAAATCGAAATCTGTATTGGCAGAGAGTGTAAGACCCGCACCGGCGCTTTCAGCGATCTCAACTACATATCCCGCCTCTTCGAGGCCTTTTCTTATAAATCCAGCTGTCTTCTTTTCGTCTTCAACAACAAGTACTTTCATGACCACAAATTAATCCCATTCCCCCCCGCACCGCAATAGAATTAAATTCATTTAATCCCCGTTTAATCCTGGGTTTACGGGCCTCTGGTAGATTGGTTTCATCAGTTAGTGAAACCCCTTTTGTCTCATCATAAGGGCGAGGAAGGAATGTGCTCCTTCCTCGCCCCCCTCCTTGACGAAAGCCCACCAAATTCGAGTAGAATTAATCTAGAAATGCCAAGTTTAACTCTGTTGCCCCATTTGATTTTGGTACTGCTTCTTGTTATCCCCGGCGCAAGTGAAGCTCGCTCCAAAAAGCGCTCCAGTAGGGCAAAATCACGCGTTGAACTTCGAACTGTAGAAACTTGCCCACAGACAGACTCAAATCAAACGGTTTTGATCGTGAAGCAGTGGCATTTGGGACCTCGAACCATCACCAAAGGGTTTCGAGAAAAATATCCTCAAGAACCTTCGCAAACCGCCATTTATAATTTCTTATCCACCGGAGTAGAAAAAGCTCAACTCGATTTGGTCGTGGGTGAAGGCTGCGAGGGCGAAATTGGTGAGAAGTTCGAAAAAGAGTTCAATGGCTGGAGCTACAATGAGTTGAGAGCTCAGCCCAAAAATAAAAAATACGAAAAAATACTGACTCAAATTCCTTTAAAGCTAAAAGCCAAATGGACAAGTAAGATTCATGCAGTTTGCGGCGACAATGACGAACAAATCCATAACAGCACGGTCAGTTTGTCGAATATGCGAGGTTGGTACGGATTTTTAACGAGATTCACCGAAAAGCCGACAACGCCTGAACAAAAAGCTGAGTACCAAGAGTCTGCCAGCAAACTGCTCGGCTACTCGAAGGTCAAACCCATCGAGGACTTGGTTCCTAAGATTCGCGAAAAATTAAAGACCGAGCTAGATAGCTTTGAGTCGTCACTTAAAAAACGAAACGAAAGTTTTGCGGCCGCACTTAAAGCCAACACCTTCACCAACGCGGCCGTGGTGATTGGTGGCCTTCACGCCAAAGATTTAAAAGAAAAAGTTGAAGAACTAAAGCTCAACTGCCGAGTTATGGAGCCCATTAACTACCCGGCTAAGGATGAAGAATTGATCGAGTCATTTCGGCGCCTTCTTTAAGACGCACTCTTGGTTTGTTCACCTGCAGGCTTGCCATCTTCTTCAACGGGTTCCGTGCAGGCTTTTGGGTCGGCCGATTTGTTGAGCTCGGCAATTCTTCTACCAATGATGTCGCATTCAGAACAAAACATCGTCAAAAAATCTGGGTCGTTGACGCAATATTTTAGATAGTGTTGCTCGATGTTCGATGCAATGTCTTCCCACGCCTCTTTGACAGGCAAACTTAACTTTTGATCCTCTTCGGTCAGTTCACTGTGATTTTTAAACGTATCCGTAAATGAATCGCACGCTTTGAGCTCTTCAACCACCACCGAGTTTGATTTGCCCGGCTCTGTAAATTCGACCTTGCCCGCTTTTATATTTTTGTCATATTCGGCTAGGCAATCGCGCGTGATATTTTCTCCGCGCTCAACGCAAATTGCAAACGGCTGAAAAGTCTTTGTGGTTCCGCCGCCCGCCTTGTCTGAGTCAACGAGCTGGCCTTGGCAAAACAGCACGGGGTTGCAAAGCGCCGTTCCGCTTTGACAACTGATCATCGGCTGTTCGCTTGACGGAAAATCTTTTAGAATTTCACAGCCCCCGACTTTTCGCTCTCTCCCTGGTTGGTACCTTGAGAAAAATCCACCCGACACGCACGTGCTATGAGAACCAGTGATCGAGCGAAACTTGGCAATACCTTTATCTCTTTCTTCTTGAGTCATCTCGGCGCATTTGAGCGCGGCAGGTTCACAGCGGTTCGCCGCCGTCACTTCAGCGGTTTGCACTGAGCCGCCTTCAATATCACTTTGCCCTTCTGTAAAAGTCTCATCTCCCTCTTGCATATCCAACTTTGCCGCAGCTTGACCTTGCGAACTTCCGCCCCACTTGGCTTCACCGCGTAACTCAGGGTCGACCCAGACCTTTGTTTCGTCTTTGCTTTTGCCGGCATAATCGCTCGCACTGAGGCGGCCAAGGCCAATCATCAAATCTTGCTGCCTCTTGATTGGCATCAACTCGATACTCTCATGGGGCACGCATTGGCTGTATCCGACTTTGTCACTCACCACTGGCACCGTGTTCACCGGGCAACTGCCTTTTTTATACAGACTCGTTTGATATTTGCCTTGCTTCCTCAAGGTCACGCAGGTGCCCACTTGGTATGAAAATGAAATTCCTTGGGCCGGGCACTCCCAAACTTTTCGAGTTGCATTCCATACCGGCACTTGAATTGATTTTGTGTCAGCAAAGGCCAATGGCCAAATACTGGATCCTGCCATTAGCTTCTGAATCGATTTTGAAACTGAACCATCTGGCTCTAGCGATGCCACTCGGTAGTTTTTTTGCTGCTGCTCAATGAGCGCGACGAGCTCCGCGACTCCCTTTAGGTAGGCCTGCCGCTTCGGGCGAGGCACTCGAACAAGCTGCCTAAAGGTCAACAATTTGCCTCTAAACGAGGGAGCTGCGGGGGTGACCTTTGCCTTTGTCGGATTTACTGGTTTTGCCCATACTGCTGAACTGACGAGCACTGCCACTATCAGCAAACCTTGACGCCACATGCCCATCTCCTTAGCCATCCACGAGCCTTTGTTTCATTGTATCTCAAGAATGGCGCCCAAGCGTATCGGACCATCGTCAGGAAATCCTTTGTTGAAGTGCGCCCAGAACCTTCGCTATAGTCTGCGGTCTATGTTGGTGAGCGCGAAGAATCTAAAAAAGAGCTACGGTGATTTCGAGGCCGTTCGCGGAGTTGATTTTTCAATTCAAAAAGGCGAATGCTTTGGGCTCCTTGGCCCAAATGGGGCCGGAAAGTCGACCATCATCAATATGATTTACGGGGCCACACCTAAGTCGAGCGGCGAACTGCACGTTTTTAATCGCGACTCATTTGACTCGGCCAGAGACAACAAAAAGCGCCTCGGCGTTGTCACTCAAGACAACGCACTTGATGAAAGCCTCACGGTTTTTGAGAACATGTGGATTTACTCGGCTTTTTTGGGTGTCCCAACCGACAAGCGGCGAGCCCGCATTGATGGGCTTCTCGAATTTTTAAATTTAAGTCATAAGCGAAACGCGAATATCAATGCACTCTCAGGCGGTATGAAGCGCCGGTTGGTATTTGTACGGGCCCTCTTGCATGACCCTGAACTCATCATTCTCGATGAGCCCACAACCGGTTTAGATCCTGCAGTTAGGCACTTAATATGGGGAAAAGTCAGGGAACTTCGCGACCAGGGTAAAACGATATTGCTGACAACTCACTATATGCACGAAGCCGAAGTGCTTTGCGATCGGCTGCTTATTATGAACGAAGGGCAAATCGTGGCCGAGGGCTCACCAAAGCTCCTTTGCAAGACTCACGCTCCGGGATATGTGGCGGCCTTCGACCAAAAGAACGTGCCCTTAGAGTTTGCACCAGATGGGTTTAGTGTCGCCCGCGATTCATCAGGCGTTTATGTGAGAGCTCCTCAATTGGATGACCTCTTGCGCCTCCAATTTGATTTGAAAGCAGAAGCCTTGCTTCTTCGCCCCGCTAACTTAGAAGATGTTTTTTTGAAACTGACAGGTCAGGAATTAAATAAAAATGCTTGAGACGTTTTTTTTAAGCTGGCACATCGTTCAACGCAATTGGATGGTCTACAAAAAGAGCCTGATCTCCAATATCTCGCCCACGTTAGCCGACCCGGCCTTTATCATTATCTCCTTGGGCATTGGGCTTGGAGCAATGATTGCAGATATCGAGGGCCGAACGTACATTCAGTTTTTGGCGCCAGGAATGGCCATCTCGACAGCTATGTTCACCGCATTCTTTGAAACCTCATATGGCTTTTTCGTTCGAATGACATTTGAGAATATCTTTAAGGCCATGCTCACAACTCCCATTGGAATTAGTGAAATCGTTTTAGGAGAGTTCATGTGGGTCGCCATAAAGGGCGCGCTCATGTACTCAGGCGTCAGCATCGTGCTCTTGGGGTTCGGATTAATGAGTGATCCCAAACTGATCGTGCTCACCCCCGTTGTTGGCGTGCTTGTCGCCTTGCCGCTTGGAGCCCTTGGCCTTTTGTCTAGTTGCTATGTAAAAAACATCAATCAGTTTCAAACGGTCTATAGTTTTTTGATCTCGCCACTTTATTTTTTCTCAGGGATCTTCTTTCCGATTGATCAAATGGCACCGCAAATTGTTTGGCTACCCAAACTGCTGCCGCTCTACCACGGAGTCGCCTTAAGTCATTCTGTGTTTTGGAACGAAAACCATAGCGAAGCATGGCTTTTTCATGCGCCGGTGCTCATTGCCTACTCAGCGGTTTTGATCACCTGGGCACGAATTAAGTTGCAGCGAAAAATGCAGAGCTAGCCTAGCTGTCACTCACCGTCAATTGGAGCGTCTTCAGACTCGTTGACCCACTGAGATTTTGGAATCAACTGCCACTGATCGAGCACGAAGGCGTCGTTCACGCTCTGGCGCTGATCAAAGCCATAGGCGTACATGAATGTGCCATCGCGAGTTCGGTCTATAATCGACTCGATCCATGAATAGGGAACAGCGGGACATCCCCAGCTACGACCCTGCTTGGCTTTACCATCTTTGATATATTTAGATGGGTGCAGCACAATGGCCCGGTCGCGCACATTGGAGTTGATCGGCTCAAGCCCATCTAAGCGCATAGAGCCCCCATACTTACCAACATAGCGCTCTTGAATCAAATACGACCCAAGCGAAGACATTTTTGAATTGGGAATATTAGAAAAGTATTGAGCCATTCCATCATTGTCGGGGTCACTTCCCGAACCGTGGGCCACGGCCAGACGATCCACTTTTCCGGATGCTCGGTTCACCAAATAAAATCGCAGACGACCAGAATGCTGAGTGAAGTCAATCATCGCTATATAGTCGGTCT
Source organism: Bdellovibrionales bacterium (assembly GCA_041738165.1). Classification (GTDB taxonomy): domain Bacteria; phylum Bdellovibrionota; class Bdellovibrionia; order Bdellovibrionales; family UBA1609; genus JALHOQ01. The sequence continues at coordinate 5,792 of JBGSQJ010000302.1, read as the reverse complement.
TTCGAACCACGTCCGAATATTGATCATATTTTTTTAGTGCTGCATCAGCGACAGGTGCAGGTACACCTTGAGCCAAAACAGCATCCATCAAAGTCACCGGCTTATCGCCATCAGCCGCAAAAAGATTCACCATTTCGCCGCTCTCGTCGAGCTCAGGAAATACAAGAGTTTCTGAGACGGGATTGTTTTGTCCGGCACAAGCCGAAAACAAAACTGAAACTCCCACGGTCAATACGATCTTAACGAAATCCTGTGATTTCATAGATGCCTTCCCTTCGTTCACTTCTGACCTTGCTGTATCCATCTTAATACAAACTCAAAATGGCTCACCGAATCGACGATGAAAAATCTGACCATGGGCTAATACAATTCGACCAAGGTCGGGCCTAGTGTATCTGTATTTCTTTGCTCTATTATTAACGGCACAAATACTAGGCGGCTGAATAGACCAAAGGCTCAAATTGGCAATTGGCCGCTCTCGTCTATATAATGAGGCATGCGGATTCAAAATACGTTTGGCTTTTCATTGATCGAGCTGATGGTCGCTTCCGCCATCGGGGGAATTATGATGGCGGTGATCGCCACGGTTCTCTCGATTGCACAAATTCAATACATCTCGACGCGAGATCGAATCATCGCCGAAACACGCGCTTCTGAAATTGAAATCGCACTCAAATCCGTACTGTCACAAGCTGTGGAAGTATCTAATGACACCGCCGCAGGTGCCGGAAATCTCGCTGCTTTACCCGGACGCCTCGCCGCGAATTTTGCTTACAACACGATCGCCGCTAGTCCCGTGTGGACCACCATTGGAGTGTTCGCTCGCGAAGTCAGAGCCGGAGTGGGAAACGCCGACCCCGTGTCGGCTACGGCCATCATGCAGACCGCGGTATTTTATAGACGGCCAGCCGCAGCAACCTCGGGTGTTTTGTTTATTGACCTCGGCAATGCCGCCGGCGCCGCCATGGTTGCAGGCTACAATGATCTATATTTTGATCGTATCAGTTCGATCAGCATGACCAAATCTAGGCACCCAACTTATGACCGAGTGACCTCAGTGAATTTTACCTACACCATTCGCTATCATGTGGGAGGGGCGCAAAATAAAAACTGGTGCCCGGCTGCCGATATGGGAATTGCGGCAGGATGCATAGCGAACTCGGGTTGGCGAGATTTAACAAGAAGCTTTAGTGTGCTGCTTCGAAACAACTTGCTCGGAACATCAGCTCAATCTGGCAACGCGGCTTCAGCCGTGAGTCGGCAAGATCGCGTAATGGGCAATCTACATTTTTTTCAACCCCTCATACCAAAGAATTTTTAATGAAAACGATCAAGAATGAAAAAGGCATAGCCATTGTTGGAACCGCACTGATGATCATGGTGATCATTTCTATTTTCATTTTGGCCATCTCACAATTTTTAAGTCAAAATGTCGGAACCTCGTTTCAGCTTCGCTCTCGCATTGCGGGAATTCAAGTGTTGCAAGAGTTTGCCGTGCTTGCCCAAAGAGCCAATGAAATCTATGAGCGCACAAATTCTTGCGGCGCACTGACGAGGCTACCTGCGGGCCGAAATTTTTGCTGGCAGCTTGCGGCTGAGAACAACGGCAGCTGCGTGCAGTCGCCTCTTCCTGGCGGTGGGACAACGCCATTGTGTATGTCGGTCGGCAACAACGAGCTGGCCGTAGCTCTTCAAACCACTCATTCCCCTTCGAATTTCGAAGTAGCCAAGCAGCAAATTGGAGAATGGAGCGAACGTATCGCGTACCGAATATTTGCAGAGCTAGGCGCGCCGCTCGATGCACAAGAAAACCGAGCGCATCTGCCCACTATGATCCCAGCCTCATCATCAGTCGATATCAACAACGTCAACTGCGGCGTAATTGGTGGAACCTGCATCAGATGCAATGATGCCAACGTCGAGTGCATTGACCTTTATGTTTGCACCAATCCCTCAGGCTGCGGAGCCTTCGCGGCGACCAATGAAAGATGGTTTCGGCAAAAAATAGCCGTGATTCAAACGGGCACCCTATAGGGCCCCCTATATGAACATAGGCGCGCTTTTCATTGCTTTACTCTTGTCTGTGTTTGCTTTCAATATGACGGCGCAAGAAATCCAAGATCCCACGCCGCACCCTTGGTTAGTCAAAGGCATTTTGGAGTTTCCATTTTACAGTTTTTATCTGGGTGCTCCCGCGGTTCGGGGGCTCGCTTACCTGCCAAACTTTTCACCCAGGGTTGGCCCTAAAATTTTGTACAAAGACATGGGAGCCGCGGTCAATTTTGGACTTCCCATTCCGTCGCGCGAAATTTCAAGGCGTGGGGATTCAAAGCAAACAAGTATTCTTTTAAGTAACTATGGAAAGCGAAACGCCATAGACGTTTACTACCAACGCATACGTGGCTTTTACGCCAGCTCGCCTTTTACCGAATTAAATTTTAACAAACCCGAGCGCTACCCGCAGTTTCCAGACACTCGAGTGCTCAATGCCGGTATCAACTGGTACCTGGTCGCAGATCCGTCAAAGTACAATTTGAAGGCCGCGTTCGAGCAAACCGACTTTCAAAAAATAAGCGGTGGCAGCTGGATCATTCACTCATTTTTCAATCACCTAGAGCTTTCAATTGGCAATGAGTATGTGCCCGGCTCTGGCTCGCAAGAGCTCACCACAGTCCCAAACGTCGCTTCGGGACGCTTTGAAACGTTGGGGCTAGCACTAGGTTATGGGCACACCTTAATCCGAGGCCACTACTTTGCAACTGCGCAAGGTGTTTGGGGACCTGCGGTTCAGTATCAAGTTTTAGATCGAAACGATGGCAATGATTCGGTCGAAACAAGTCTCGCAGCCAAGCTCAACATCAATTGTTCAATTGGTTACAACTCAAATGACAATGTTGCCGGAGCAAAACTTATCGCCGACTCCATCTGGGCCCGCGTTGACAACACAGAAGTCTCGTCTTCGCTCGTCGCTCTCCACCTTTTTTATGGCATGCGCTTCTGAAAAGGTGCCAGGTTCCGAATCCGGGGCGCAGCGCATAATCACGCCTCTATCCATTCCGCCGTGGGGCCCAATTTCTCTTTGTAGGTGACGATGTTTTCGAAAACTTGGTACCCGAGACAGGACTTGAACCTGCACACCTTGCGGCACTAGATCCTAAGTCTAGCGTGTCTGCCAATTCCACCACTCGGGCATAATTTTTCTGAGTCTATACCTCACTAGATCCTAAGTCTCGGTAAACTCTTGCAGAGCTTACCTGCCAATTCCACCACTCGGGCGTAATCTTATGCTTTGATCAGCTTCTTATAATCTGGTGCACGCATCAAGTTCGCGAGTTCTTTTTCTGTGTCCATCTCGATGCGAATCAACCAACCGTCGTTCATCGGATCGTCATTGAGCGACCCGGGGCTCTCGGTCATTGAAGCATTCACTTCAATCACAGTGCCCGATACAGGGGCGATCAAATCACTCACCGCTTTTACGCTCTCAACCACGCCAAAGGGCTCACCTTGAGTGACCTTTTGACCTTCTTCGGGAAGTTCAACGTAAACCACTTCGCCAAGAGTGTCTTGAGCGTAGGCCGTGATTCCAACCGTCACAACGTTTTCATCGACCTGAGCCCACTCATGATCTTTGGTGTAGTAGTACTCTTCAGGAATTACAAAAACCGACATAGTTCCTCCAAATTTCTAAAATTCAAACACAAGCCAAATTAGTTTTGAGGTTTTACAAAAGGTGTCTCAACCACCTCGGCTAAAACCTGGCGCCCACGAATATCCACGCAAACCTTGGCACCCACATTTGCGAATTCTGGCGCAACATACGCCACGCCAATGTTTTCGTTAAGTGACGGGGAAGGAGTGCCGCTGGTCACCCAGCCAATCTCAATACCGCCTTGAGAAAACATTTTGTAGCCAGCTCGAGGAATTCCTCGATCACGCATAATGAACCCGACGAGGCACGTGGGCAACCCCTTTTCGCGCTGTTCAAGCATCAACGAGCGGCCAATGAAATCTTTTTTACTTGGCTTTATGGCCCAACCCAAACCGGCGGCATAGGGATTGAGCTCGTCGGTCAACTCGTGCCCGTAGAGTGGATAGCGCATTTCGGTGCGAAGCGTATCTCGGGCGCCCAGCCCAATAGGTGCCACGCCAAGGTCGGCGCCTAACTCGAGCAGCTTTCGCCACAAAGACACAGCGTGAGCCTTACCGATAAAAATCTCGGCGCCATTTTCACCGGTGTATCCGGTCTTGGCCACCAGCGTTGGCTGGCCTTCAAAGGCGATCTCAGCAAAGTGAAAACTCTCTAAATCCTTGAGGGACCGATTGTACACACGCTCTAAAAGCGCCATGGCACTCGGGCCCTGAACCGCGATCTGCGCCCAGTCTTGGCTTTCATTGCTGAGCTCTGCGCCGCGATTATTTTTTTGAATCCAGTTCCAATCTTTTTCGGTATTCGAAGCGTTTACGCAAACCAGGTAATCGGCGTTCGGCTCAAGGCAATAGACGATAATATCGTCAACAACACCGCCCTTATCATTTGGCAAAAGTGAGTATTGAGCTTGGCCTTGTTTCAGTCGGCCAACAAAGTTGGTGGTCAGCCACTCGAGCGTTGAAAGTGCCTTTGGTCCGCGCACCCGAATTTCACCCATGTGCGAAACATCAAAGAGGCCTACATTTTGGCGCACGCGCAGGTGCTCTTGGCGTAGGCCCTCATACTGAACGGGCATCCACCAACCGGCAAAATCCACCATTTTGGCGCCAAGCCGCTCATGCTCCGAGCAGAGGGGGGTTTTTTGAATCTCATTATTTTCGCTCATCGAGGGCCCAAAATCGTCGCAAATGCTCAATTTTGCAATAAATTTTGCCTCAGACCCCCGCAATTTGTCGGATTCCTTGGCGTGCCTTTTGCCCCTGTAAACCCCTGATGGTCAAGGAGACCGCACATATGGTACGTGCTTTCACCATTTTAACCCTGTTTATAAGCCTCACCGCTTGCGGTCCCTCTCGGCTCAACTCTGCCCCTACGCTTCCGCAAGGATCTACCGGCTATAAGGCCGAAGATGGGGTTGATTACATGCATAACGGTGATCCAAGGGTCATCGACGCCCTAGAAAGCCCAGATCAAAACGAATCCCAAGGGCAAAACGGCCCGTGGCCGGCGGCTAGCAATTCAAAATCTCAGCCCGAACCAAAGCCTGAAGTGTCACAAAAAAAACCTGCGCCTGCGCCTGAAAAAACCAGTTCAAAAATCGGGTCGACGAGCTTACTTCGTAATGTCAAAGAGATCGAGTTAGCCAGATTCAACTCAGGGTCAGCACGTCTCGCGAGGCTGGGGCGCCACAAGTTGAGTCTCAAAGTTTTTTTTAGACATCGTAATCTCATTGAGTTCACGGGTTTGCTAAGAGCCAAATCCCAAGGCTTCGCGTTTTCGTCTATCAAAGACGGCATTCGTATTTCAGGAACGCTTGAAGACGGCCCCTCGCAAACTCTTGGACTCTTTAAAATGACTGAGAACGACGATTCAATTGACCTCTACTATCGCGCCTATAAAGCCAAACTCAATGTCCGCGAAGACCGAACCAAACCCGCGATCAAGGGCTCTGGATTCGATCATCAAATTCAAGAGCTAAGAGAAAACTCATTCGGTTGGGTCCACAATTGGGTGGTGGTACAAGGCAACAAAGGTGGGCCTTCGTTTTACGTCGTCGACATTGTTAAAACGCTGAAAATCGGTCCGAGCCCAGATCCTTCTGTTGAAGTTCCTAGTGGACCCCTCTTTTCGTTCAAAGGCG
>JBGSQJ010000264.1:0-11375 GCA_041738165.1 Bdellovibrionales bacterium | reverse complement strand
CTGGGTATTTGGTCACGCCAGAAAGGTTAATGATCTTTTTGGCTTGTCTGAGGTTGCGTTCACGAGCGAAACTTTCAAGAGCAATGGAAGCTAAGAGATCTGGAGTTCGTCTCAGTTTTGAGAGATGCTCATTCAGCTCTTTCCAAGGTTTTCGACTCTTTCTGATCAAGGTCACCCGCACATTGTTGGCGGCACGTAAACTTGATGTGTATTTGATAAAGGCCAGGTTATGGGTTCTCGAATTTAGATCCCCAAGGTCTGCGAGCATGGCCAACCTGAGCTCACGGTCGGCTTTTGAGAGATGGTTCAGTTTCATTCGCTTTGAGATTTTGTAGGCCTGGTCAAAATTGAGTCTTAATTCTGCGGCCCAGACTTGTTGACCCATCGCCCACTCTTTGTCTTTATCGCTCAATGAACGAATGGACAGTAGTTTAAGCGCCGATTGCTCGACCACGTTCAGATCCATGGCTTTTTGAGCCAAGACCAATTTGTTTTTGTAAAATTCAATCTGCTCTTCTTGAGTTGCACCAGCAAGAGGGGCTGCCGAAAGCATAGAAAGATTTTTTTGGTAAGTCGCATCAGACGGATCTTTTTTCTTCGCCAAATCAGCGGCCACAATATTCATTGTGGCGTTGCGAGAGATCTTGCTGTACTCGGCTTTTCTTTGTGGGAACGCCTGCGCATATTCTTGGCTTCGCACTCTTAGACCCTGGTCGTCTTTTAGGGCTACAAGTGAGTCGAGCGCCAAGTCGGCGGCTTGAATTTTTATGTGCCGATTTTTAATTCCGGGGGACAGGGCTAGCGTGTGAAACTCAGAAAAAGCTTTGTCGTGCCGACCCGTTTGCGCGAATAGACGGGCTCGCTCATAACGGATTTCAAAGGCTTTGTCTCCGTCTGGATTTAGGGTCAGGTAGTGATTGTAAGCTTTCTCTTTGTCTTGAATTTTATTGCTCGCCTCGGCCATTTCAATTTCGCCCAGCAGGGAACCTTCAAAGATATTTCTATTTTGTTTGTTCTTCGGGTCTTTCTTGAGTTCGGCATAAGCTAAATCAGCGGACTTCGAGAACAGCTCGCTGGCCTTTTGATGCTGACCCACATCGTGAGCCACAACAGCCGCCCATTGAACCATCTCGAGATCATCGCCAAAGGTATTTAAAAATGCGGCGTAGGCTCTTAAGAGTTCACGCGTCGGTTTGGTCTTTTGAGCTCGGTTCCAGCTCGTTACAAACTTTCTAAGTCTGGTTTTAAGTTCCTGGCAGGTATCGCTCTCGGCGCCGCAACCATGTTGTTTCCAGGTTTCGAGAGCCTTTTCATAGGCCTGAACGGCTTGTGAGTTTTGACCAAGATCGTAATGAATTTTTGCAACACGCGAGAGCACTTCGATTCGCTCATTTTGAGTGACGTCGCCCTCGCCCGCGTAAACTCCCCAGACCACAAGTGCCTGTTGTTTTTTGCCAAGGCGTTCACTCTCTGTTGCCAGTATTTTGAGATTGGGCCTACGTGCCCCATCTGGGCTGAGTGAAACAAGTGATTGAATTTGCGTTCGTGAAACTTTAGACCGGGCAATGAACCTTGCCAAATCGCTAGAGGCATCCCGCACAAACGCGGGGTCCACATTTTTGCCGTCTGTTGACTGAGTGGCCAAAAGTTTTGGATTGCTCAATAGATTTGTTAAAGTAGAAATGGCCAATTCCGGATGACCTAAGTTTAAGTGACACCAGGCCGATCGATAGGTGATGAGTGCTGGAGTCTTGAGGTTTTCGTTTTGGGCTTTTTTGTAGTGATTGAGCGCAGTTTTGAACTGACCTCTTTTAAAAGCCAGTTCACCTAAATTGGCATGTGCAAGAGCCCGAACTTCTGAAGAATAAGTGGAGCGCCGGCTTTTTAGTATTTTTTCGTAAAGGCGGGTTGATTTGGTTGTCTGATCGTTAAGGGTGTAAAGGTGCGCCACGAGAAGAACGATATCGCCTTGTTTGGATTTTTCAGCCTTGGGAAGGGCCTCTTGAAACAGTGAGATGGCTCTTGATCGGTCGTCTTTGGCACCTGTGCATTTTAGGCAATCAGTATCCATTTCGTTGATGGCTTTGAGGCGGGCGCGGTCAGAGTATAGGCCAGCGAGTCTGAGCAGAATTCCCGAGCGTTCTGGTGCCGACTTGTCCATTGTGTCCACGCCCAGTTCTAGGCGGGCAATGACTTCATCGTGAGTGGTCTCGTCCATTTTTAGCGCTTGTGATGAGTTAGAAATAGGGAAGGTCAAAACGGTCAACGCCGCCAAAAGCACGACGCTCAACGCGCGGTCTTTCAATTGAGTCCCTAATTTAATCAAGTTCTCTAACATCACGGATGTACCCCACATTCCATTTGGCTATTACGCAATCTCTATGCCCTACATATAGATGATCGCTGAGCCACTTGAATCGCTTTGAGAAAAACGGGTAGGCAAAAAATTTAAAGGGGGTGACAATTTTCGGCGGTAAACTGACGAGCTGACAAGCTGTATGAGATAGATATAAAAGTGGTGTTCATACCTATGAAACCTGTATTTTTTGAATTTTAGGATGAATGAATTTAATTAGGATAAAAAAAACTCATCTGATTCGAGGCTACGCGTAGTTTTTTAACCACCACACGAACGGCAAGTCACTTACGTTCCCACTCGCTACACGTGCCTCGATCAGATAGAGCAAATTAAAAGTTACCGATCAAATTGTTCGCGTTTTGGCTTGTTTCTCATGTCACCTACGCGTTTACCGTTCTGCTTGAAGTCCTCACCAATTTTCTTAAGACCATTGCCTAGAGATTGAAATACAGACCCGATTCCAGTGCGTCGTTTTGGTGGTTGCAGGTCCCTGTATTCACCATCGATAAAATCACTGTTCTGGCCTGATTGACCAACACCTGTGTCGTAGTTGTCATAAACACCGGGAAGGTTTGAATCACCAGATGGGCCAAATAAAAATCCATCGTCTTGTGATTGGCGAACATCAGTGGCCACAGATTCAGCGGGCTTGCTCGTGTCTCGGCAAAAGTTGTCGCCATCTGGGTTTTTACCATAGATGCTAAGGTAGAGTCCGCCGTGATCTTGCATCAATTTAAAAAGTTTGGGCGCCGTTGTTTTAGAAAGACGAATGCAACCGGCAGAAACGTTTTGCCCCAAATATGGAATGTATTTGTCGCTAGGAACTTGGTGCAAAAAGATGCCGTTTTGAACCCAGATATAATAGGGCATGGGCACCTTTTTGGTTTCGGTTGAAAATTCTCCGGAGTAGCGCATTTCCCCCATATTGTCAGGAGTTGCTGGGATCCATTTTTCAACGTTCGGGGTTTCGGCGTCGGCACAGTAAGGGGCCGCGCCATTTTCGGGGTTCTTCCATCCGCCGCCCGTTGAAACTTTGTCTGTATAGATGCCTTCGCCCGGAATATGGATGTAGATCTCTTGTCTTTGCTTGTTGACCTCGGCACACAAAATCGAGATTCCGCACTGACCACGATCGACTTGTTGGGCATTGGCCAATTGCCAGCCGCCTATCAATAATAGTCCAAGTGATAGAGTTCGCATACTGTCGGTCATGGTCCGATCCCCTTTTTCAAAATGCCTACTTTGTGGTTGTCATAAGCTTGTAGATCAACATTTATGCCAGTCTCAGATAGGATGTAGACCCTAACCGAACCCTAACGCTTGGTTTGAAGTGTCGTTTGGGGGCGCAAATTGTGTCAGCAAAACTGTTTTGACAGTCGTCAGGTGTGACTTCGAAGTGTCTAAACTTTAGACGGATTCCCGACATGAGAAGTAAATTAGGTGGTTTGAGCCGGTACCAAGCTTGCGTATATGGATAGGCATGAGGACCATTAGGCGGTTTGGCCGCACTCAAACTTTGATTTGTCTCATTTTGATACCGCTCGCGGCGTGGGCTGTATCTTGGTCTATGAATGGCCATACGACGCCAAAAGCCTTTCGGACTGCGGCAGCTGCGCTGGGTCTCCCCGTGACCCAAGCCTGCCGGCCCTACCGGGCAAGATATGGAGCGAGGAATTCGCTACATAAGTTACATAAGTCATGTAAAGCTATGGACTTGTCTAAATCAACACCTCGCTCGAAGATCGCTGCGCTAAAGAAGTATGGGCTTTGTCCACAATGGCATAAAAAGGGGTACTTTGGAGCAACTGGCGATCATTGGCATGTGGTCGAGTGCTCGAGATCTTCATCGAGAGCAGCGGCCCGAAGAGAGCAACAACAAAAAGTTGACTCAATTCGTAGACGTAATACCTTTCAAACTCACAGCACTTCGGGCCGCATTGACCCTGGTGTGAGGTGGCAACAGCAACAGCGCGTTCAGGCTATTCGGACTCAAAATGCAAATTACTGGGTTGAATTTTGGGCGAACTATTGGAGCCAGGTTAGAAATCGCCAAACAACAAGTTGGAATACAGATGCAAACAGGTAGAACTAGGTAAAAGGGATTTTAAAAATGAAACTTAAAATGGGCATCAGCAGTTTAATGGTTTTGGCCAGCGTTTGGTCGGGCTCGGGTCACGCGGCCGTGTTGGCCTCATGCGAATCCAAAGAGTCTATTGCGGCCAGGGCCGATGATGAGGTTTGCGACTATTTTGTTGAGGCCGCAGAAGATTGTTTTAATAAGTTAAACCGTCGCCTGGGCTTGTTTCTATCGAGAGGTGCAAAGTCATCGACCAGCGAACTTTTGTCTGAGGCTGAGCCGATTCGCAAAACCTACGAAATAGCAATTCCGATTGTACAACCTTACTCTGTAGGTCTCGACAAAGGAAGTTGCGGCAATCAACTAGAAGAACTCGACGTTATAGTCGAGGCTCTCAAAGAAGATCTTGCAACGGTCAATGGCCGAATCAAATCCCTCAAACGCAAATAGCTCTTCTGCGTTCAATTGAGCAAGCTAGACGCTGGTGAGAGTGGATCACAGGCGCTTGGGTCAGAGGCCGTTAGCCCTACCAATAGGTGTTTGAGTCGGTCCACCGAGTTGCCATGGACGCCGCTAGAGTCTGACCGTTGAGGTTGATAGGCTAAATTGTTAGTTAGGTAGTCATCCCCCAAAGTCATAAAACGCAGCGCCATTTCTAAAAGGGCCATCTGGTTCGCTCTTTTATTTGTGTTTGGTTGAGCCACGTGTTGAGCGAGGTACATTCCCGCAAGACAATCCACCATCCCTTCCATCGCTCGAAGTGTTTGAGGACTTATGGCTGTTGAAGGCAAGCGATAATGCGATTGGTATCTGCCGTAGGAGCCCCTTAAGTTTTGTACGTGGTGGCCCATTTCATGCGCCAATACAAGGTGCAGCTGGTTTGGTGTTGTTGGCCCAAGTAGGGCTTTGATTTTAGGCTGTTCGAAATAAAGTGGAGACCAGTAGAGTGTTTTGTCGGCCAGGCAATACACGACTCCAAGTGTGTCATTGACTTCACCGCACGCGGTGGAGGTAGACCCGTAGTAGATATGGTAGTTGATCGGTTCGTAAATCCATCCTCGAGACTGAAACTGACCCCACCAATAACTGTTCACCTTAGTGAGCGCACTGATGAAGGCACTCGATCGAAACGGATGCTCAGAATGACCCGACGCCGCTGAAAGCAGCAGGTCACATGTCTGGGCGTGGTTTGATGGGTTGAGCAGGACTTTGATGATGTCGTCGATGCTGGTTCCTGAGTGGGCACGAGGCGCTATGGCCAATAAGGGCCACAATAGAATGATATGCAGACGGCGAAAGAGTTTGAATATGGATGTCACGGGCGACCTCCTCGATGGAAATGCAATTGAACGATATCCCATCGATAGCGGGAGCCGGTGCACGCCACAAGGAAAGGCTCAAGGACATGAAAAAAATTGCTGGCGAAATGGAAAGAATCTAGGGGCCCAACAGCCTCTACAAATTGGGCAGTGCATCCCGCAAATTTAACCGTGTACCTTTGAGGGCGGTGGCGGGTGCATTGAAGTAGGTCACGTTGAGGTCTTGCTGGCGGATCGCGCGAAAGATGGCCTGTTCATGGCGCTCGCATGAGAGCGTGGTCTTATAAGAAGAAATCTTACTTGGATGATGCATGTCCGAATTGGCGATCACGGGGAGACCGCTTTTGGCCACGGGCTCGAAAATTTGATGCCCTGAAGCCACTTCCCAAGCATCAAAATATTCACTGAGCTCGCGCCTTTTGTTCCATAAATAATAAGTTTGTAGTTCGAGATGGCCGGTGCAAACGGGGTGTGCCGCGATCGAAAGTCCACCTTTTTCGCGCACCGCTTTGAGTAAGTCGGTGACCTCATTGTTGGCGCTAAGGAACTCCTCGACGCCCAAAATCACCATGTGTGCGGAGCGGCTGTTAAGCACTGAATTTTTGGTGAGTTCAAAGCCAGGAATGAGCAACATTCCATACTGCTTCCAAGCGCGCTCGCGCTGCTCACGAATTTCATCGATGTAGAGCGGAAACGATCCTTCGGTGAGCGTGCGATCTAAAATTCGGGCGGCTTGGCCAAGAAGTGAATTTGATTCGCATAGATGGTCGGTGATCGCGATAGCGCCAAAGCCGTTTCGCCCAAATAGGTCGACGATTTCTGAAATACTCAATTGGCCATCGCTGTAGTTAGAATGAATGTGAAAATCGCAAAGCATATGCCTAAAGCATAAGCGAGTTTTACGATTCAGTGGGTCATGATCCTGTCATCAAACTGTTGTGATTTGGTTGGGAGATTTTGCGGCGCATGACGGAAAAGTAACCGTGTACCTAATGAAATTGGCTGGGTTCGGTGAGTACGAACATGGGGATTTGAACCTCGAGGGGTTCGCCGGCCTTGTCGACCATAAGATAAGAGCCGTGCATCGACCCAGTAGGGGTCGGTAGTGGGCAAAAACTTGAATACTCAAACACTTCACCTGGCTTAAGGGTGGGCTGCACTCCAATGACACCCGGACCTTCGACCTCTTCAACTTGTCCAAAGCCATCGGTGATAATCCAATGCCTGCGTAGCAATTGAACATCACGTTTGCTCTCGTTGCAGATTTTTACGTGGTACGAAAAGAAATAATGATCCCGCTCCGGTTCAGATTGCTCGGGGATGTAGGCCGGGGAAACTTCAATCGTTATGTCATGCGTTTTTGACTTATACATCTGGCGCCCAAATTGGATCAACGTGGCACTTGTGTCAAGCTGAAGCAGCAGATAGCATGATCCTTGAAATTTTAAATTCTTTGGGAAGGAATGACCCGTGAACCGCACAGTCACGATGTTAAAGATGGCAGTCGTTTTGGCGCTCGGTATGAATTTTTGGGGTTGTACAAAAAAACCCAAAGATCAAAAGGGACGAGTGAGTTACGCCATTGGCGCCCAGTTTGGCAAGAGTTTGAAGGCGCAAAACTTGGTTTTGGATCCCAAAGCTTTGTCGATGGGCATTGTCGACGGTTATGCCGGGGGCGAGCTCAAATTGACTGAAGAAGAGATGCAAAAAGCGGTCGCGAAGCTTGGTGAAGATCGGCAAAACGAAATCAAAGCCGAAGCAGAAAAAAATCGCGTGTTGGCCGAAGAGTTTTTAACAAAAAATAAAGATATGGATGGCGTCGAAGTCAGCGAATCAGGCCTTCAGTACAAAATTATTGAGCCAGGTTCTGGCGCGTCGCCTAGGGGCGAGGATTTGGTGGTGGTCAACTACCGAGGCAAGCTGCTTGACGGAACTGAGTTTGATTCGAGTTACAAACGGGGTGAGCCGGCTGAATTTCCGTTAAAGGGCGTGATACCTGGTTGGATTGAAGGCCTGCAAATGATGAAAAAGGGCGGCAAGGCCGAGTTTTTTATTCCGCCAGCTTTAGATTACGGTGATCGACCAAGGCAGAACATTCCCGCCAATGCCGTGTTGATTTTTGAAGTTGAGCTTTTGGATGTTAAGAAGGCTCCGGCCAAACAAACTGGAAAAACTCGCAAATAACCGGGTAGTGATCAGATGGCAGAGTTTGGCGCTGTTCAATGGTTTTGGGAAGTCCTGGGTTTAACCCCAATTCATTGCGATAGCGCCACACTTCCACACGGTCTTTGATCAAATACTTGGCCAGTTTTTCTGAACATAAAATATAATCGATTTGTAAGTGCTGTTCGCCGCCGCCGCGATTGAACATGATTTGAGTGGCCACGTCTTGACCGCTTAAACCAGCTAGGTCTGTGACGCTCTTTAGGTCGGTGCCTGTGATCTTCTCGAATTCGTGATCTAGAGTGGCCTGAGCGAGTTGACCGTTGAAGTCGCCGGCAATCAAGATCGGCACTTTGTTTTCAAGTTCACGTTGAATTTCTGCGTAAATTTCTAAGAGTGAATTGAACTCGGCCTGTCTTCGAAGTGTTCCGTTCAGGTCAATTCCATCTGGGTCGAGTTTTGATTTCAAATGAACCGCGAGTGCCACAAGACTGGGCTGATTATGATCAAATGGAAAAATTCGAAGTTCGGCACAATCTCTTGAAAAATAATGACTGCGCGTCTTCGTGGCTATGGGTTCGCCCGTTTCTGGCGGCACTTCATGGGGGTACAAAAAACCCAAAGGCCGGTCTTTGTGAGTGCGAAGCTCAGCGCGCACGGGCAAGTCGGCCTTTAATAAAAAACCCACGTCAATTCCGCGATCTGAATTGCCCTCGATCAAATGGGGAATGTAGGCATCGTCTAAAAACAGCCGAGCGAAATTTTCGATCGATTCGAGACCGCCCACTTCATTTAGGCATATTAAGTCGGCATCGACTGTTTTGAGCATTTGCGCGAGCCGCAATGTTTTTGAGAGACTCTTGTTGCTGACGGATGCACTCGAAAGGGATTGCCACTGCACTTCAGACATTTGCTCCCAATCTTTTTTTTCTGGAGCATCAAGGTATAAAAAAAGGTTTTCGGCATTGAGCTGGACGACCTTAAATGTGCTGCGGTATGAAATATGAGGTTTACTGTGCATGAATAATTATTTTAATGGCGAAACCCCGAAGAAAGAAACCTATGAAATCCCCCAACGGCAAAAAAATCTCGATTTTGAACATGAACTCTCTATTGGTGCAGGCGGCAAAGAAGCCGATTACGAATAATCGCAAAAAGGCCACGATAAGGGTGCTGGATTCTGGCAGAAACTCAAAAAAATCCTCAAAAGCTCAGGCGGCCCCTGAGGCCATTCAAACCGAGTCGACGGCAAAAAAAATAGAAATCTCGCTCAATTTGGCGTCGCTCGTGGAGCTCGAACGAGACCCCGATTTGGTGCGGCCAAAGGGCGCGGCCGCATTTTTGGCCATTGGCGACGCTCTATTGGCCGCTGACAAGCTGAAGGCTGAGGCACTAGAGATTCACATTGATGTCGAGGATTCACTTTTGGAGCCATTGATCTCGGGACTAGAGGTGGCGCTTTATCGCTTTCGATCGGTGAGCGTTCGCGATTGGTCTATTCGTGTGTTTCATAAGAAAAAAAGTTTGAGCTCGAGCGCACTCGAAACCTTAAGCGTGAGGGGGCAATCGATCAACTTGGCCCGCCACCTGGTAAATCTTCCGCCCAATCGACTTTACCCCGAAAGCTTCGTTCAGTTAGCCAAAGAGAACTTCAAGGGCGCGAAAAATCTTAAAATCGAAGTGTGGGATGAAAGACGACTAGAAAAAGAGGGGATGGGGCTTCATCTTGGCGTCGGCCAAGGTTCAAAATTCCCGCCGCGTCTTTTGATTTTGAGCTATCGGCCGCGCGCCAGTGATCGAAGAGCGCCGGTGGCGCTAGTGGGTAAGGGTATTACGTTTGATTCGGGCGGCCTCGATTTAAAGCCATCAAGTGGCATGAGACTTATGAAAAAAGACATGGGCGGATCGGCCGCAGTGATGGGGATCATGAACTGGGCGGTGAAGTCGGGGTTGGACTACCCACTTGATGCGTACTTGGCGCTTGCTGAAAACTCGGTGAGCGAAAATAGTTTTAGGCCGAGTGATGTGCTTCGCTCACGAAATGGCTTGGAAGTTGAAATTCACAACACGGATGCTGAGGGCCGCCTTGTTTTGGCTGACGCGATGGATGTAGCGGTGACAGCAAAGATTAAACCGCGCTGCCTGATTGATTTGGCCACATTAACCGGCGCTATAAAAGTGGGTTTGGGCGCGAAGGTTGCGGGATTGTTTTCGAACAATCAAGAGCTTAGAGATCAATTGGTTCTTGCGGCTCGCGCGAGCGGTGATTGGGCTTGGCCTATGCCTCTTGTGCAGGCTTATGCGGGATCGATGAAGTCGAATTATGCAGATCTGGTGAATTCGGTTGACGGTTTTGGCGGAGCGATCACGGCCGCGTTGTTTTTAGAGAAATTCAGCGCAGGAATCCCGTGGGCGCACTTGGACATTTATGCTTGGAAAGATTCCGCCGAGGGTTGTTTTTTAGAGTCTGGCGGAAGTGGGCAAGGTGTTTTGCTATTGACC
This sequence comes from Bdellovibrionales bacterium, assembly GCA_041738165.1. Lineage (GTDB taxonomy): Bacteria > Bdellovibrionota > Bdellovibrionia > Bdellovibrionales > UBA1609 > JALHOQ01. The sequence goes on along the minus strand of JBGSQJ010000264.1, from coordinate 955 downwards.
GAATGGCTAACTCAACTTGTAGATTGAAGACTTCGGTCTTGGGTGCATTGAAGGCACATTGAGCTACGGGCGATAGCCAAAGAGCTGCTGCTGCTCAATCAATTTGCGTACTGTATCGGGAACATACTTTTTCCAGTTGACGTCACCGGCTTCGAGCATTTTTCGAACATCGTCTGAGTGAACCGTGGTGTTGATGTCATCGCACTCAAGCGCGTCGACTAGGTTTTTGTTCTCCATCAAATGTTGATAGAGATACTTAAGTTTATTATCGAGGTGAAGAGTTTTGGTCGTCTCACAGGTTTTATCTGTCTTATGAGGAATGACATACATGCGGGTTTTGTCATCAAAGAGGCGGCTCATTCCTTCTAAGATTCCGCCTGGCAAAGAGAGATAAAACATAGGGTCGAACATTTTTGGCAGCAAGCTTGCGCCCACGACTATTCCCAGTGATTCTTGCGAGTACTGGCGAATGTAGGCTTTGAGCTGGTAGAAGAGCTGAAAATTTGAAACTAAGACTTCGTGATTGAGGCTCGCCAAAGTGTCCACTCGATTTAAAAAATCTTCGTCGTCCACCAGTCCATGATCGGCCGTGAGACTGTTGTAGGTGATTTCAAATAAGATCTTTGGATCTTTGGGCTGCAAAGTGGCGTCGGTCACGAACTGCTGACGGGTTTTTTCGAGAGTTTGCAAGTTCGCCGTGGTGATGGGGCGGTAGGTTCCCCGCTGAACCAAAATCGATTGGCGAAAGAGTTCGTCTCCGGCATGAAGAATTTCACCATCTTTGCCAAAGAGCACGGCTTCAGTGAACTCTTGCTTGACGAGTTCAAGGTTGAGCAGCCGATTGTTCAGGTGTTGAACATCCGGTCCACTGAATCTGATCAAATTCACTTCGATGCGATCGGTGCTTAAACTTTCAATCAAACTCGACACTCTACCCGCGGCTTCTTCTGGCGGA
>JBGSQJ010000242.1:0-6910 GCA_041738165.1 Bdellovibrionales bacterium | reverse complement strand
GGCCGGAATTTCAATTGTCAATTGGGGACCCCACGTGACTTATGCGCCCAATAGTGTCATTTTCACCCCATGCTTAAACGCTCATCGCACATTCATAGAAGCCTTATATTGGATGCCATTCATCCTACTGATTATCGAACTCTAACCATTATTCATTGCTGCGACCAATGCACTCATTTTGACTCTAAGAACTCAAGCTGCACCATTGGCTACAACGCCGCAAACCATTTGCGAGAACGCCAAGAAAAGAACTATGAGCTATACGGCAAACTGGCGTTTTGCCGGTTTTCAGAGATTGATTGATGAGCGAAGTCAGTTCAATTTTAAGTCGGCCTGAAAACTGGCTCTTTTTTGCTCTTTTGGCCGGCACCCTCATTTTTCTGCTTTGGCTTTTTTGGGGTTTAAAGCGCAAGTCTTTAGAGGCTGAGGCGTTAACCACCAAAACCCTGCAGATCGATGCTGGTGAAGTGCGCTACCATAGATCGGGCAGCGGGCCCCACGTTCTGCTGCTTCACGGAATTGGAGCAAGTCTTTCGTGTTGGCGACATTTAGTTCCCCTACTGAACAGTGATTTCACAGTGACGGCCGTAGATCTGATAGGATTTGGGCAAAGTTCAAAGCCCATTGACGTCGATTACACCCTCGATTTTCAGGTGAAATGCCTGACGCAAATTTCAGAAAAACTAAAGATCGAGAAGGCTATTGTCGTGGGCAATTCTATGGGCGGAAACATCGGCCTATGGCTAGCTCTCAAGCATCCAGAGTTCGTGGCTCGGCTTGTTTTGATCGCGCCAGCCACTAGCCCAAAGCTAGTTCCCCTTAAGCTCGACCGACACCTTTGGTTGGCCTACCCGGCCTCAGCATTTGTAAACCGGGCCTTTGTCAATTGGGCCTATCGAAGAACTTTGGGCCAGGCGGAACGACTTTCAGCCGCTCACGTCGACGAGACTTTTGGAATATACAAAAGACAGCCGCATTCGATTCGCAGTTTTCTGCGAGCGACCGCTGCGATTCGAGACCCACGGCTGCTGATTGAGGTTCACAATCTCAAAGTGCCCGTTCTTACACTCTGGGGAGAGTTCGATCGACTGGTACCATGGTCGGTGATTGAGCTTCTCGCAAAACGAATTCCCTCAATGAAAGTCTACGTCCATTCGTCTGGTGGTCATCACCTGCAAGAAGATTTTCCCGAATGGGTGAGTGAAAAAATCCAAAACTTCGTGCTTGAAAAACTCGATTGAAGGCTTAGGACTCGATCGAACTTAGGGCTAAGAATTCAGTCGTAAAGTCGGTTTTGGCCTCAAGTCCTGTCAAGAATCCGATGTCAATGTCGAATCGTAGGGTGTCATGTGAGAAGGCTCGCAAACATTCACCGAGCTGGCTCACCCAATAAGTTTGTGTGAATGAAACTCGAATAGACTTTTCCTACGGGCACATTGATTGACTCTTAGGTAGTCGGAAGCGAAAGGGGGATCAGGGACGACGACGTCGTACAAGGAGAACTTAATGAGAGGTAAGTTTATAACGTACCCTTAACTAAAACCATGGCCCGGACGCCAACCCGACTATGAATAGCGGGATTTTTACAAGGAGGAATTTTGAATGACTACTAACGGAGGATAATTTAAATGGGAATGCGAGTATCAACAAACATAGCTGCAATCAACGCACAAAGAAATTTGAGCGGCAGCCAAATGAATATTCAAGATAGCTTAGCCAAGCTGTCTTCGGGATCACGAATCAACAAATCAGCCGACGACGCTGCCGGATTGGCCATCAGTGAAAACTTGAAGGCGCAAATCAGGTCAACTCGTCAAGCCAATCGCAACGCTAACGATGGTATTTCACTGGTGCAAACTGCTGAGGGCGGTTTGAACGAAGTTGGAAACATCATTGTTCGTATGCGTGAGTTGGGCATCCAAGCCTCTTCAGACACGGTTTCAGATGTGGAACGCGGATTTGTCGACAAAGAGATTCAACAATTAAAATCGGAGCTTCAACGTATCGCGGCTGTGACGACTTGGGGAAAAACCAAGCTGTTAGACGGCTCGACTCCAACTTTTGACTTTCAAGTCGGTATTTTCAACAACGAAGTCGAAGATCGAATCTCTTTTGACTCTTCGGTGAACGTGGCCACATTGGACGCCCTTCAGTTGGCCGACGTGGATTACACCACAAAAGAAGGCGCCCAGGGTGCCCTCGAAAAGTTGGATGCTGCGCAAGAAAATGTGAACGGAATGCGCTCAAACTTGGGTGCCTTGCAAAACCGCTTGCTTTCAACTGTGCAGAACTTGGGTGTGTTCGAAGAGAACATGTCAGCTGCCAACAGCCGGATCCGCGATACGGATATGGCCTACGCGTCTGCTGAGCTCACTCGAAACAGCATTATGCTACAAGCATCAACAGCTGCATTGAGCCAAGCCAACACGACCAACAACGTCGCTTTGAACCTAATTCGAGGTTAATTGAGGACAGATTCAGTCTAGATCTCAATTGAACTTAGAAACCCGGCTCCTCTCAGCCGGGTTTCTTTTTTTTGACGCTTGGCAAAATTGACCAATTTCCGTCTCGACTAGATAATTTTTCGTAGCTTAAAAAGTGAGTATGCAAAACAATCAGACCTTAACTGATACGGTCTGAAACATTGAAATGGGAGCGGGCAATGGCAAAAAAGAAGAAACCAAAAGCAACCAAGAAGTCGTCGGCCAAAAAGACAACAAAGAAAGCGGCAAAAAAGGCGACCAAAAAAGCCACGAAAAAGGCGACAAAGAAAACGACCAAAAAAGCGGCGAAACCAAAAGCAGCCAAAAAAACATCGGCAAAGGCAGCCACCAAAAAGACAACAAAGAAAGCGGCTAAGCCAGCCGTGACTAAAAAGAGCGCTCCCAAAAAAGTGGCTGTTAAGGCCACCAAAAAAGTCGATCTCAAAAAACCAATTGCTGGAGGCCTCGGTGGTTTGGCCTATGACGAGATGGCGTCTGGTGGTGGCGAAGAATCGATTGAGTTTGAGTCTATGAGCGAATCTATGGAGTCAGATGATTTAGGTGCAGATGAAGTGGGCACTCCCGAAGATGACGCCTTTAACGAAACGGACATCGAAAGTTTTGACGACGACCCCGTGTCGAGCGATGACCCACTCGACGTCGATGACGACGAAGGCTATTTCTAATATTTTTGCTTGATCAATGATTTTTGAAAGGCGACCACCAGGTCGCCTTTTTTATGGCGAGGCGACCTATAGGTGTCTAATGCCGATATCTTTTTTATTCCCTGGGGCCGGATTTGATTTGCCTCTCAGCGCATCACCGATTGCCTCATCCATTAACTCAATAATCCCTTTGACCGTCGGCACAATAACCACTTCACCTATGATCACAGGAGCTACGATTCTCTGAAGAAGATCTACCGTTGCCTCATCCACCGATTTGCCGTTAGTGCCAATTTTAGTAAAGTGAATTTTGCGAGCGACTTTTTCTAAAACACTAAGTGAGCTCAGTTTCCACTCCGTCCCACTATCTGAAAATCTATCCACACGAACGGTCTCTTGAATCCATTTTTGAATGTCTTCAAGTTCTGTTTTATTTTCCATCGCCTCGCTCGAAACTACTTGAATGACCCCTTCTACATGAAGTGTGCCTTCCATTCCGAGTGCACCTTGCCAGTAGACACTTGCGAAAAACGGAGCCGAAAGGACTCCATCATCTGAAGCTTCAAACACATCACCTAATGCTAGGCTGTGAACTGAGAGCCGACGATAATTTTGCACAAGGCCTTTGGCGTCTTCAGGAGAAATCATCAACGCGCCACCGACTTCGACAAACTGATCGAGCGTCAACTCTGGGCGCTCGCCGGCTGAGTGCCGGGCGCGGATTTTTAGTTTTTCAACGATTTCGATTCGGCCGTCCTTCTTTAGTCCCATTGACTCAAGTGTCGCCAAACAGCGAAGTTCTTTGCCTGATTCAGTCAAACAGACCTGAGTGCCCTTTTTTTCTAGTGAAAAATAACCACCCGCATTTGCCGAAACCGATGTGAAGGTTATTAAAACCGCAGCTAAATTTAGAACCAAATAATTCATTTTCCGTGTGCCCTTCTTAAAACTCAGGTTCTCTACTTTAGTTTCCAATAGTTTGTGCAGCGAGCCGCATTACTAATGTTTTTCCCTTTAGAGGTCACACTGTCGCTAAAGCCGGGAAGCTCGACTTCGATCCCGTTCAGACCTGAGTTCACATTCAACTTCGCGACATACTTGGTGTACGTCACATCTGCGGTCTCGGTGGTCACCTTATCAATACGCAAATTACGTATGCCGAGCTCTTGGTAACGCTCTGATTTTTTGGTCACGTAACATGATCCGATCACAGCATCAGTTTTGCTACGAATGCACTTGTCAAATTCGACAGTGACTGAATCGGCATTTCGTAAAAGTATGCCATTCTTGACGCGAGTTTTATTTCTGATTAGGGATAATACTTGATTTCGAGGAACTTCAGCCCTCATCAGACCTTGAATCCGATGTTTTCGACCATTAGATTCGATGGTTCGACCGAGAGTATCAAAAACCCGATAAGAATCTTGCCACACGAGGGCCTCGAGGCCAGAAAGTGTCAGGGTCGCACCCCCGTTCTCGTTATATTCAATGTTCATATCCGCAGACAGTTCAGGAAAGGAACAATTCACTGTTTCGGCATGGGCAGAAAAACCGCTCAAACATACCACTAGGGCCAATGACTTCCAGATTTTCATGTGAATCTCCTATTTAATTTTTCAATTTGGGTTCGTATTCAAGGCCAAAGCGGCGAGCCAGTTTTGATCTAGCTCGCAAGCCTCGCCGTTTTCGATTTATTAATATGGATTACGGAGTGCCCGACTTCATGGGTTTTGTATGAACCGCGTAGCGTTCGAACTCACCATACTCGTGCAACTTGTTATAAAGCGTCTTGATCGTAATACCCAAAGCGTTGGCCGCTTGAGTTTTGTTGCCTTCGAAATAATTCAAGGCTTTTAAGATATAACGCTTCTCAAGCTCGTGAAGAGTCAAAGTCGGATCATAATCATCAATCACGATTTTGTGGTCGGGATTGCGAATTTGTTCAGGAAGATCGGTTGGCAAAATCACGTGTCCGTCAGAAAGAATCTGCAATCTTTCACATACGTTTTGAAGTTCTCGAATATTGCCCGGCCAATCGTATTTCATCATGATCTTCATTGAGTCTTCGCTCATTTGGCGACCACGGTTTAAAAATCCATTTGGATTGTTGGTCAAGAAATGCTCGATCAATGAGGGAATATCTTCTTTACGGCGACGAAGCGGAGGAGATTGAACCATGATCGTGTTGATTCGATAAAAAAGATCTTCACGGAAGTTTCCGCGCATCACTTCTTTGTCTAACTCACGATTGGTCGCGCTGATCAAACGAATGTCCACACGAATGGGATCTTTACCGCCCACACGATAGATTTCACCCTCTTGCAAAAAGCGCAAAAGCTTGGCTTGAATGCCCGGGCTCAATTCACCGATCTCATCTAAAAATAATGTTCCGCCAGTGGCCACTTCGGCCAAACCGATTTTTCGTGAGTAAGCGCCTGTGAAGGCTCCTTTTTCGTGACCGAAAAGTTCACTCTCTAAAAGAGTTTCTCTTAAGGCTCCGCAGTTGATCGCGACAAAAGGCTTGTGCCGGCGATTGGACCTTTCGTGAATGGCAGTCGCAACAAGTTCTTTACCTGTTCCGCTCTCACCCAAAATCAAAACCGTCGCTCCGCTTGGCGCCACTCGGTCTACCATCCGCATCAGCTGACGCATGACCTCAGACTTGTAGACGATTTTTTTGCTTTCCGTGATACTGCTCTTAAGACCGCTCGTGTGAGCCGCTGTTGGCAGACTCGTGTTTTCCCCTGGAGGAAACTGAGATGACCCATCAATACCCGACATACGTACAACCCCTTCTTATTTGTTGCAGCAACCTGCTTAACTCACTGCGTCCCACTTTGACACATCGTTCTAACAGATGCTTAAATTCTGTGCAAGTCTTTTTTGCACGGCGCATTGAACTTATTCTCAACCCACTGAGAAAGCCGTAAAATGTCACCTAACAAGTGCCAAAATTTGGCCGACCTAGCCTGTAAGTACTTGAAATACCTATGGCTTCAAAAGACCGCAAGTACCTATACAATCAATTCTTATGCCACAGATCTCGCGCAGTATTTGGGGCCTCTCGGGGTTCAAAAAATTTTATATACCCCCCAAGCGAGTGAATCTAATTTTCAAATTTTATGGAAAGAATCGACCAAAGTGGGAACTTCGTTCACAGCGGAGCAGGCCCTCGATCTAGCCAGAAAAGCTCAATCCGGATGGGGCAGGCTTAGCCCCGCTTCGCGAAATCGCAAGACGGGCTGTTTGCGTGGGTTTCTGGGCTGGTTGTTTGAGGAAGGATTACTCGAGTCCAATGTGGCTCTCAAACTTGCGACTCCAAAGGTGCCTCAAAAACTCTCACACTTTTTATCCGTCGATGAAATCGCCTCACTCTTGAAAGCCGATCTTGATCCGATGGGGCGCATGCTGATTCTTCTTTTGTATGGAGGAGGTTTGAGAATCTCAGAAGCTCTTTCATTAAAGTGGTCTGACTTAGACCCACGGGCGCGAACGGCGCGCGTGAACGGCAAAGGAGGCTTTGAGAGAATCATCGTCTTGCCAGAGCCGGTGTGGACCTGTTTGGGTCAGATGGGATCACCTCAACATTTCTGTATTGGCGGCGAACGTGCCCTCAGCCCCCGCAAGGGCTATGAACTGGTCCGGCAAGCCGGGCGCCTTGCAGGTCTATTGAAGCCCCTTCACCCCCATGCCTTGAGGCATAGCTTCGCCACCCACCTGCTATCGGCAGGTACCGATTTGAGAGTGCTACAAGAGCTGCTG
>JBGSQJ010000227.1:0-3110 GCA_041738165.1 Bdellovibrionales bacterium | reverse complement strand
ATGGGTCCAAAAAAGATAGCCACCTCACTTTTAGTCGTAATGTTGCCCATAATCTTGATGAGTGGTCTCAATGCCGTTATTTTTCAGCAATCAAAATCGTGGGTGTTTCCGGCCCGCACTTTGCCGAACTCCGAAACCGAGAGTTTTTATAAGTTTGATGAGAGCCGTGCCAAAAGGGCCCTTAATGAGAGCGGCCTGCAGCCAGAGGGCGAGCTGGTTAAGCGAACGGGTGCAAACTCTAGGGTGTGGGAACTCATTCAAGTTTTGTACCCTTCGGGCAGCGTCTATATTAAGGCCGACAGTTTTAAAAATTTTGGTGAGCCGAGTGAGGCCTTTTGGTTTTTTGGCATATTGCCGTTGGTTGCAGGACTTTGGGGTTTGTTTCGGGTGAGTCAAAAGAGCGATTGGCTCTGGCTCAACATCTTAGCTTTTTATTTTGTGCTCGGTTTAGGTCATGAGTTTGGTTTTAGCACGGCTCTGGGCTGGGTGTTTGTGCCTTTGAAGCTGGTTCGCAACACGCATTCATTTGTGCTCTTTGCGCAAATGGCCTTTTGCTACTTCATTGTCAGAGGTCTCAAAGATTGGATCGAAGTTGAAAAGGCTTGATATGCTTAAATGGGTGTTCCCAATACTTGCGGCCATCGCACTGATTGTGGGGCTGCGGGGGCAGAGCCCTGGGTGGTTGCTTTGGGTGTCTATAGCAATGGGTGTGGCTCTCAAACTTAGTCTTAAAAAATCGTGGATCTTTGCTCTGGGCACTGGCCTGGTGTTTTACAATTTTATAAGTTTTGGTTTTCATTTGAAAGTCGCCAACTCGGCGCTGCTTGTGGTGGGCGCCTCATTGATCGCTTTGCTTTTGTGTTTGAAGTTCAAGTTTCGAAAGTCGAGTTTGCTATTGATTGCGACCGTGAGCTTGGGGCTTCAGGTCTCGTCGTTTAGACCTCTTTTTAGTGAGCCACTCGGCATGGATTTGGATTTCAGGAACGTCTCTGGGGCCTACAAAGTTTTGACTCGAGGTGTGCGAGCCACTCTTGTTGGCTGGCAGGGGGTGAGGTTTACCGAACTTTTGCACCGTGATTTTAATTTCGTTGGTCAGCTTTATATGTCGTCTCCAGATGAAGAGTCTTTGAGAATTTGGACACCTTTGCTGATTGAACGATCGTATGCTCAGCTTTTCTCAAACCAATCTAAGCTCACCGATCAAATTGAAAAGGTGGGCACCGACTTTTCGGGCGGCTTGTGGGAAGCCGTGCGTGTAAATGGGTCAGTGGCCAAATTTGAGCTTAAAGGGGGCCAGGAGCAGTGGACTCACTTGCCAGTGCTGGTCTCGCCAGGCGTCAGCTACGGGGCCGAAAACGCCGAAGTGGAGATTTCGGACTCTGGAATCTTAAAAGCTCGGCCGACAGGAGAGGGCGCAGTGATTTCAGTGTTTCCGTCGTCAAAATGGAGCTTTGCGATCGTTTGTTTTTGGCTTGGCAGCTTTGGGGCGCTGGCTGCAGCCGCAGTGTCGTTTTGGGTTGACCGGGCGCGCAGTGCCTCTTAGTCTCTGGCCAATTTTATGAAGGCCTCTTTAAAATCTGCCCTATTGCTAACGTTTGGACTGTTCGCCTACTACTTGGCTGTGGTCTACGCCGTTGGATTTTTTGCTGATCCCGCGAGATTGATTTACCGCTACCCCGACCCCTTTGAATATCGCGAATTAGCCGATTGGATTTTTGGACTGGCGCCAGAGAGTCAAATGATTGCGCGCCGAACGTTTTTGTACCCACTGTTTTTGGGCTTAAGCGTGAAGCTGGGCGGTGAGCTCGGAATCTGGGTTCTGCAGATGGTTCTTTGGGTGGCTAGTGGCCTACTTTACTATTTTACATTTTTGCGTCTTGGGGTTTCTAAAAAGTGGCTTTGGGCGGCGATGGTGGGGCTCTTTCTCACCATAACTCCCATTTACCTTTCAACCATTGCGGTAACTGAACCGCTCGCTTATTTCTTTTTTGCGATCGCTGCGTTTGTCGCAAGTGGCCCGGTCTCTGCGATGTCTTTAGGAATCTTGTGTTTTGTCTCTGGTCTTTTGGTTGTGGTGAAACCCAACTACGCCATGCTCTTTGGTCTGATGATGCTCTTTTCAACTTTTTTGGCGTTCAAAAAAGGTTGGCTTAAAAATTTTCTGCCCTGGTTGGGCCTCGCGATTTTGCCGCTCTATATTCAGCTCGAACTCAACAATCAGGTGATCGGCAAATATGCACTCTCAAGTATTGGCCAGCATGTGATCAAAGTTTCACTCTACGCTGAGGTGCTCGACAAAGTTTATGGTTCAGGGTTAGTGCCAACGCACAATCGCCTTATGGAAGAGCATGTCGAGACAGATGTGATTTTTAAGTTTTTAGCTCAGCATCCGTTTTATACACTTGGTGCGCTTTTGCGTAATTTAGAAGAGAATCTTCGAACCGTTTTTGAACTCAACGAAGATTACAGTCGGCCCTTTCATTTTTTTAGAAAGCAGGTCAACGGGCTCTACTATTGGCTACATATTTTGTTTTTTGTTCCGATGCTTGTGGCGTTGTTCAAAGCGCGCAAATTTCTTAAAGACCTGGACGCCAAGGTGTGGCTCTTTGCGCTTTACTTTGCCGCCTCGCTTTTACCAACTGGTATGGTATGTGGTCAGGCGACCGCTGGACCGCTTTGCTGCTGCCGCTTTGGGTAGGGCTATACTTCAGTGTGGCTATAAAACTGGGCTGGCTGAGTAGCGATGGCCTCAAAGGTTCGCGAAACTCCCTCGCGTAGGAGCCGACCGGATAGTGTTAGGCTATCTGGGATGCCTTGAGATCTACTTCATGTTCCGCAATTAGCCCCGAAAGAAAACGACCCATAAAAGCAATACCACAATTCCGGGCACTCCCAAAAAATACAGCAGTATGGGTATGGCCACCCTACCGTGTGCGTTCTTATGCAAGGTTGACCACTCATTTGATTTGGCTGAATTTTTTTTCACGTCGACGCTCCTAAAGATTTTCGTTTAAAGTCCGTTCAAAAAAGGTCTCAATCTAGAAGGTTGCAAGAGTAACGCCATCTGAGAAATGCAGTTGCATCGGTCCGGGCCACCCATCGAAGAGGAT
>JBGSQJ010000215.1:0-5994 GCA_041738165.1 Bdellovibrionales bacterium | reverse complement strand
TTATACTATTTATTCTTTCAATTCTGGTCATTGAGGCATGGAGCCATAGACTAGATGTTGTTAATGATAGCGAAGGGGTCAGGTTAAAATGGCGATCCGTGTTTGAAAAAACTTTGACTTCGATGCCCGATGAGAAGTTCATCTTTACTTTGTTTTCTAGAGAAAACCCGATAGAAGGTTGGACTGGCTATGCGCCGCTCCCCGAATTTTTCATAAATCCCTCGGATGTTGATCGCTTTCCAAATTGGCGTATTTTTGTACCTGGTCCAGATGCCAAGAGCGTCGATCAAGATTGGCCCTTTGTTGGAATTCCATTCGCCGCGATGCACTCTGATCCCACTAACAACGACAAAACACTCGCATATATATGGAATCCAAATGCCGATAATCTAAAATATCGCGACCAATACGATATGCTTCGAACAAATGACGAAATTCAAGTTGTTGACCTGACTGACGCCAAGTTGTTTTTCTTAAAAGGTCATGATGAAAAAAGTCTAGCTCACAGAAACATTCTTATTTTTGAGGCCCTAAATAAGATGATTCCCAATGCTCCCTGGCGCTTTCGAACCGCTCTTGAACTCAGTATGCTTCATCACCTAGTTGGAGATAGCGAAAAAGCGAATCTTTATTTTGATTTAGCCTTTGGATACCCTGAGTCCCTTGAGACATTGAAGTCCAATCCCGAATTCGTCGCAAGAAAAAAACAAACAGAACTGTTTTTGCAAAAACCTCATTGATCCAGTCAGGTGGGTTTTTCAATCCAAAAGTTTCCGATGGCCAGAGCATCCATCTCGGTTCTCATAAAACAGTTCAACGCATGCTCGGGGTCCGCAACAATGGGTTCTGATTCGTTAAATGAAGTATTGAGAACCACCGGTAGGCCAGTCAAATTTTTAAACCGGCTAATGGTCTCCCAATACCTTGGATTTGCGGATTTAGAAACCGTATGAACCCTCGCCGATCCATCGACATGAGTCACAGCTGCGAGCTTTGAACGCGAGGCTTCCTTCGTCATCCCACCAACCACCATAAAGGGCGAGTTCACATTTTTTGGAAGATCAAAATAATCGAAGACATCTTCTTCTAAGCAACTTGGCGCAAACGGACGAAACGATTCGCGCTTTTTGATAATCTTATTCAAGCGATCCCGAGTTTGCGAATCTTCAGGATTTGCCAAAATGCTTCTTGAGCCAAGGGCCCTTGGCCCCGACTCCATTCGACCTTGATACCATCCCACGATTTTCGAATTGGCGAGAGCCTGAGCGACTTTCATTTCGATTTCACTCGTTTTTTCAAATTGCAAACCCGCCCGCCGAATGGCCAGCTCAATTTGCTCATCAGTTGAACCATCTCCAAAAAACAGGTGCTCCAGCTTCGTTGGCGAAAACCCAGTATCACGTTTTGCCGCCACAAACTGCGCGGCCCCGATTGACCCCCCGGCGTCACTTGAAACGGGCATTACGAACACATTTTTAAAATCGCTCTCTTGAATAATTTTGGAGTTCAGCAAAATATTGAGCGCCACGCCGCCCACCAGGCAAAGATTGGCTCGGCCTGTCGCCATTTTGAGATCTTTCGCCAGCTCCACCCCGACAGCCTCTATTGTTCGCTGGAGCGCAAATGCCAGATCGAAATGGTTCTGATTTAACGTTTCACCAGGCTTTCTCGGATCACCGAATTGTGAAACAAATCTTTCTGACACCCATTTTGACCGGCCATCAGTAAAAAATGAAAAGTAACTTGTATCGAGCTCAAATTTCATCGGGGCTGTGCGTTTCATGAGCTGACTCATGCTCTGAACATACCGAGGCGATCCGTAAGCTGAGAGCCCCATGACCTTCCATTCATCATGAAAGGGGCGAAAACCCAAATGTGAAGTCACGGCGCTATAAAAATGCCCAAGTGAGTGCGGCACCTGAACTCTAGAGATTTTTTTTAGGTCTCGAGTTTGAAAATCAAAAAAACAAGTGGTCTCAAACTCCCCTCGACCATCCCACGACAACACGGCCGCATCTTCAAATCCACTGTTGTACACAGCAGACGCGGCATGCGCGGTGTGATGGTTCACAAACGTGCAAGGAACTTCGTCTCGCAAATTGAATTTTGCGCGCAAGGCTTTCATAATACGGGCCTGATTGCGGTTGCGGCTCCAGAATGACTCGCCTTCACCGTCTCCTTTTAAGAGATTTAAAGATCTCGGCAGATTTCGCAAAAATAATTTAGCATTGCCAAAAATTTCTTGGTTGGGACAAAATGAAAATGCCACATGATCAATATCTTCTGCATTCAAATTTAAAAATTTGAGCCCCCTTTGTATCGCCAACTCGGGAAACGCCGAAGAGTGCTTGATTCGGTCGTACCTCTCTTCTTCGGCATGAAACAAAATTCGGCCGCCTTGAACAATCGCGGCAGAAGCATCGTGCGAAAAGGCGCTCAACCCCAAAATGATCACTGCACAGCACCTGAGCGATCGAACTGGCAACCGTGCCACCCACAGAGGAATTTTTTCTTTCGCCACACATGATAGCTCAAGAGATCGGCGCCTTCATGAGGGCAATAGCGATGAAGCGAGAGCACCTGATTGTCTTTGAAAATGAGAATTCGATTGGAGTCACTTGGATCAAGCGCCACTCTTCTGAATGTTCGATAACGAAGCGCAAAGCCAACCCGGCTCATTGGGTTTCTCTCGGTCATGGAGTGGTCTCTTGTTCAAAACTAAAGTCGACCACCTGGCTTGAAACGAAAGAGTTGAGCCGTGAAAATTCTTTTTCCAAGAATTTTTCGTCTACAAAACAGGATGAAATATCGGCTCTAGAATTTTCCTTTTGATTTATGGGGGTCGCGCTGACCAAATAGTCATTGTCCTCTAAAGCCACTTTGTACATGCGGACTCTAAAGATCGAGGCGAAAAGTTTAGGCCAAGGCTTTAAATACCAATGCACCTGCAGCAAAAAACGCCCTTCTTGAATGGGCACACCGTTTTCGATGTAACATCTAGCTTTTAAGTAAGACTCCACTTCTCCGTTCAGACCAAGATAGATTTGTTGATAGCCCTTTTGCTCCGGCTCATCCTGGCGAACAACCAGATAGGTTCTAAAAAACGGAAATGGGTAGAGCAACCGTGCTTTATAAAAAAAAATAGTGCGATTTTCGACTTGCACAAGGGGCTTAAAAACGGAGTGGCTTCGGCGATGAACAAACGCGAAATGCATCCAGTCATTGGCATTTTCAAACACCAAATGGGCATCTGCATTGACTTTGAGCTTTCTCTTTATAAAGATTTGCACAACAATACCCCGATGGCCGATTGATATTGGAATTCTAGGGCATCGAGCAGAGAGGTCAAGCGTGAAGGTCTTGATAACCGGAGGCAATGCAGGGCTCGGCTTAGCTGTGATGCAGCTGGGTGAGACTCTCGGGTGGAAGATTCGCTCCGAATCAAGGCAAACGGGTCTCGATATCAGCTCCAGGGCCGATCGCCAGTGCTTGATCGAGAGGAGCTTGGGCTTTGACGCATTTATCAACAATGCACATCACGAATTTGCGCAAACCGAATTGCTATTTGAACTCCATAGCCATTGGCTCGACATGAACAAATCAGGAACGATAGTCAATATAAGCTCCAGAGCCGCCAAACAGTTTTTAGCTAGAACAAAGCCGGCGCGGCTCTACGATCACTCAAAGGTCTCGCTCTCGAGTCTTTCTCAGCAATTGGCGATGGACTCACGAATTCGAACTACGTGCCTGCATTTTGGAAAGTTGGCCGAGGCAGAATCGCTAGAGGCTCTCTCATTTTCATACGCGGCTCAAGCCATCGTATGGGTGCTCAGTCAGCCACAAGGCGTTCTTGTTAGCGAAATGACTATTCAGCGGCTCTGATTTTTTGGTCTGAAATTAATTTCTCATGCTCTCGTAATCGAGCATACCAAACGCAGCTTTAAGCTCTTCAATACCCTGATCTACTGTGCAATCTGGCAAGAAGCCCGTTCGCTCGATTTTCGCATTTGAAACAATGTAATTTCGTTGATCTGGGTCATGGCCATCATTCACAACTCGGTACTGAAACCAACTCACATGCGCAGCGATTTTTTCGCACATCTCAAGTTTGGTTAAATTAGCAGAACTCAAACCCACATTAAAAATCTGATCTTTCATTGAAGCGTAGTGCTCAACCCCATGAAGAAAAACTCTTGCCACATCGGCCACATGAATGAAATTTCGGTAGAATCCCGGTTCAAAAAGTTCAACTTTCGTTTTCGAAAGGGCTTGGTAAGTAAAGTCATTCAAAAGCAAATCTAAGCGCATGCGGGGCGAGAGCCCAAATACCGTGGCCAAACGAAAAGATATAGCGCCGCCCCTGCTCATAAGCGCCTCTTCGACGATCACCTTGGCTTTGGCATATTCAGATAGGGGCCGAAGCTGAGAGGATTCATCACATATCGAATTGGCTCCTGTGTTGCCATAGGCACTGTTGGTTGTGGGCATAAGCAGCAGTTGGTCTTTCGAGAGGCACTTAAAAAACCTCAAGGGCGCATCGAGATTGACCTCCCTTGCAAGGCCAGGACTACGCGCAACAGCAGGTGCGCCCACAATCGCCGCAAGAGGAATCACCACGTCGGCCTTTGCAGCCAGCCGCGCCATTGAATTTGTGTCATTGAAATCGGCAAGTTGAAACTCAAACGCCTGATTTCGAAAATACGGTAGCAAGCTCGACTGGCGGTACATGAGATTGTCCGACACGAGCACGCTCTCCCCGCGTGCAAGCAGTTCGCCAACTAGCACGCTGCCTATGTAACCCGCACCGCCGGGAACAAAATATCTCATCGCTGAATCTCTTTTAAAACGCGATTCAACACAGAAAACATATCGCCCATTTCAACTGCGTGATTGGCGACAAACAAACCCCGGTCGTGCGCCATTTTAGCCTGCGTCAAATCGCCTGACGTGCTAAAATCAAAATGCTCTCGCATGGGGTGACGCAAGAAACATCCCCCCGTGATTAAGCGAGACTCAATACCGCTGTCCCTTAATGACTTCATCAAATGATCACGGGCGCATGGAAATGACTCTGGCAATATCATTGTAAATGAATACCAAGAGCTGACCCCAGCTTTGACTTTTTGAATCCGGATTTGAGAGTGATCCTCCATCAATTTTAAGAACTCACCTGCATTTTTCATTCGCCCCGCTAAGATACTTTCGAGACGATCCAATTGTGAAAGCCCTAGGGCTCCCGCTAGCTCAAGCGGTCTGACATTGTAGCCTGGAACCACAAAGCAGTAGTTGTCGCTCGAAGAATTCTCTGGCCAATCTCTTGTCCAGCCGTGAGCCCTAAGACTGAGCATCAACTTGTAGAGGGCTTCATCGTCAGTGACGACCATCCCCCCCTCCATAGTTGAAATATGGTGGGAGTAAAAAAAAACTAAAGGTCCCAACATGTCCAAAAGTGCCGCACCATTTTTTATTTATGTGGGCGCCAATAGACTCACAATTATCTTCTAAAAACCAGAGACCACGTTCTTCGCAAAGCTTGCGAATCTTGTCGGCTTCGCACGGGTTGCCAAGAATAATCACACCAACAACGGCTTTGGTGTCTTTGGTAATGGCTCTTTCAAAAGCCTCGGCCGTGGAGTTGAGAGTATCAATATCGATATCTACAAGTCTGAGCCGATACCCGAGCTGTTCAATCGGCGCCCAAGTGGTAGACCACGCGAGGGCAGGCGCAAGAATTTCTGAGCCAGGCTTTAGTGCATTTAGTCTGTTGTATCTTAGCGCCGAGAGTGCCACCAGATTGGCGCTTGAGCCAGAATTGACCATCACAGCAAATCTCGCGCCCACACGCTGAGCAAATTTAAGTTCAAAGGATCTGACTCTCTGGCCCATAGTGAACTGGCCCGACTCAATGGTCGACTTGAGAACCTCAAGATCTTTTTGATTAAATGGCTCTACGACCAATGGATAACGCATAACTCGGTTCTCCAGATTCAATTT
>JBGSQJ010000137.1:0-7069 GCA_041738165.1 Bdellovibrionales bacterium | reverse complement strand
ATCGCTTCCCATTGCTCCAGGCAAATTGATGCCCTGATCTTGAGAGGGTGCCGCAACATCGCTGCAAGTGGGAGAATACGAACTGCAGCTTCTTCTAAACTGATTGTGTTCTTCGAGAGCGCGAACTCCATCTGGCGAAAGTACCGGGTTCATTTTTCTGCGAGCATCGCCCAATCGAGTGTTGATCTTGGCTAAACGACGCTTTTTCTCAGCCAAGCGACGTTTGCCCTCAGTCATCTGGCCTTTTAAATTTGAAAGTTCGTCATTGTTATTCACCGCCGCACTGGCCGGCTGATAAGAATAAGGACAGGCGTTCATCCCATATTGTCCGGTCGCCCATTGCGCTTCAGCAATGTGCGAGTGCAGGATTATTGCGGTGAACGACACCATAAGAGTTGATCTGACAAATGCCATATTCTTCACAGTTTCTTTTCGTAAACCTTAGTCCGTAACTTAAAGGCCGCTCACTTTTCCAGACTATGGGCTAGCCGAAACATGATAGACGCGAGAACACCGCTCGATTTAGACTGTATAAAGATGAAACACACAGTTTTGGTGGTCGACGACGAAGTCGACAACGTCGATGCCCTCGAGCGTCTTTTTAGACAGAAGTACAATGTGCTAAAGGCCACGTCAGGCGCTGAGGCTCTAAAATTAATGAACAAGTCCAGAGTGTCTCTGATCGTCACAGACCAACGCATGCCTCAGATGACGGGCGTTGAATTTTTAATGGCCAGCCAGAAAATTCAGCAAGATTGCATGCGCATACTTCTTACCGGTTACACAGACATTGATTCTGTCATCGCCGCCGTCAACTCGGGGCAAATTTATCGCTACATCACCAAGCCTTGGGACCCGGTCGATCTTTCGAACACAGTTGACCAGGCCATCGAGCGCTTTGAAATGTCGGCCGAGCTCAAAGAAAAAAATATCGCACTTGAAGCTGCGCTCGCAGAACTCAAAACTCTGGATGCGGCGAAGTCGAATTTTATGATTCTGATCAATCATGAACTTAAAACCCCGCTTACTTCTCTTATTAGTTTTTTGGATTTGCTCAAAGAATCTGAACTCGACAGCGATCAAAGCAAATTTGTCTTAAGAATTGATCAAAGCGTTGAGAGACTTCGAAGATTGATTGAGGATTCACTAGAGCTGGTGTCGGCCGAAACAGGTGTGGCTCCGGTCAAAATCAAATCCACCAATATTACGAAGACTGTTCAAGAGGTTTTGAATAAATTTGAATTTGCTATTGCCGAAAAAGAGCTCGAAGTGGAGTTCTCAAACCAAAATGAATCCGTCAAAGCGGACCCTCAGGTCTTATTGGGCGTGATTTCACGGCTCATTGACAACGCCACGAAATTCGCGACCAAGGGATCCACTTTGGTTATCAAGATCGAAGAGAGCGAACCCGACTGGCTTGAGCTTGAAATTAAAAATTCTGGCCCCACACTCTCAAAGTCTATTCTCGAACACATTTTAAAACCTTTCGCACTCGACGAAGACGTCATGCACCATTCAAAAGGCACCGGGCTTGGGCTCAGCATCGCCAGAGCCAGACTCAAGCAAATGAAGTCGCAGCTGCACATCGAAAGCAAGAGCGGAACCTTTTCTGTCCGCTTTCAACTGCCTTCAGCCGGTTAACGGACAGCTTGAACTGCAGATTTTGGGTGGGTTCGAATTCAGCAAAGGGCCTCAGCTTGCATTCAATCAACAATGATGAGACCGATGCTCGCCATAACCGGCTTTATTTTTAGCTTTCACCTTCACGCCGAATCTATTCTGCTCGCCATTGGTGAAACCAAGTGGCTGCCCGCTTCGGCGAGCGCCACAGTTCGGTTGAGTTCAAAAAAATTCCTTCGAATAGTTGAGCTAGAAAATCGCATCGGACTCGTCGGAATAAAAGTGGGTTCGACCGCACTCAATGTCGACTCAAAAGGATATCAAGTTCACGTTCTGTCTTCGTCTCAGTTGGATTTTTTTAAAAATCTCGAAAAGGCATTGCAAGAAATGAAGGGTCTTAAGGTGGAGGTTCGGGGTGAAAAAATCACGGTGGTGGGCGAGCTGCTCAGATTTTCGGACTGGCTCGAGATCGCAAGTATATCTAAACGGCTACAGGGCGAATTTGTTTTTGGCGCCCTTCCCTACCGAGGCGTCGCCAAAGTCGCCATTTCGCACTTTCAAAAGTTGGCTGAGTCCCAAGGTTTGCCGCTTTTAAGATACTCAAGTGAACCTCAGCTCTCTGTTTGGATACCGAAAGGTGAAAAATCTCTTAAAGATTCGGCTGACCGGATTTTTTCTTCTTTTGGAATCGCAGTTGAATCGAGCGATTCATCTGTATTGGTGGAGCCTCAAGTGAGAACCCACGTGATCCTGGCCGAGGTGACCAAATCGTTTTCAAGAACGCTAGGTCTGCAATGGCCCTCGGAGTATCAAGCGCAAGTTATACCCAAACTCAGCGGTGTGACTTCGGTACTGGCCACACTAAAAGCACTTGAGGCCGAGGGCCAGGCCCAAGTGCTCGCTGCGCCCAATTTACTTTGCAAAAGCGGAGGCGAGGCCGAGTTTCACGCGGGCGGCGAGTTCCCGATTCGAACTTCAAGTCGGTTCAATACCCAAGTCGCCTGGAAAAAACATGGCGTCTTACTGAAAGTGAAACCAAAAGCTGATTTTTCAGGCGCCATCAGCCTGAGCATTTCCACCGAGATCTCGCTACTCGACCACGCCAATTCGGTCGAAGGCGTGCCCGCACTAAAGGTCAACACGGTCAGCAGCCATTTTGACTTGCCTGGAAGACGAACCATCGTGCTCTCGGGCCTGCTTCGCCAAGATTGGGGCAGCACAAGTGAAGGGCTCCCCTTTCTCTCGAGCCTTCCGGTGCTCGGGCGGCTCTTTGGGTCGAAGTCTTATCAAAGTCAACAATCTGAACTTGTCGTCTTTGTAACACCAGAAGTGCACTCACCCGAGAGTGATGCACCCATCGAAATGCCAAAAGGTTGGGTCTTTGATGAGCCCTAGCGCCGAAGCCTGTGCCCATGACATCTTAGAGACGTTTCAAAAAAGTTGGACTCTAGGTGTAGAAGATCTCAATCAAAGCGAAAGCGATCAAAGACTTAAAATTCAAGTCGAAACCGCTCCTGAAAACCTAAGGGCGCGCCTGGATTTGGAGTTTTTTGATTGGGGCCCGCTCAGTGCGCTTTGCAACGACCCCGAAGTAACCGAGATCTTGGTGATCGGATGGCAAAAGGTCTGTTTTGAAAAGGCTGGTCAGTTGCATTTACACAGCGATCGATTCTTACACCCCATCACGTTTCGCCGAATTTTAGATCGCCTTTTGAGCGAAGCGCAAATTTTTATAGATCAAAGCCGACCATTTGCCAATGGTCGCTGGAGAGACTTTCGGGTGCACGCTGTGTGCTCGCCGATTTGCAGTGGTGATATGCAGCTCTCGCTTCGCCGTAGCCAAACGCATCAATGGGACTGGGCTCGTTTAGAACAGGCAGGATGGGCAACACTTGAGCAACTAGAACTATTGAAAGAGCAGATTCTTGTTAAAAAAAATATTTTGATCGTGGGACCGACAAGCTCTGGGAAAACTTCTGTGCTCTCGGCTTTTTTAAGCGAAATCGGCCAAGCCGAACGCGCCCTAATTCTCGAAGACACTCACGAACTCTCGTGTCCTAACTCACTAAGTTCGAATCTTCTGACTCGGCCCGCAGGCCCCTCTCTACCTGAAGTGGATTTAGGAAGTTTGGTAAAACAAAGTCTTCGCATGAGGCCAGATCGACTGGTGATCGGAGAGGTGCGCGGAAGCGAGGCAAAAAATCTGTTGCTCGCTCTTGCGACCGGCCATAGTGGTTGCTTTGGAACCCTTCACGCCAGTGATCCGCACCAAGCGCTCTTAAGACTCGAAATGCTCGTGCAAATGGGCGCCCCCCAATGGGACATTGGCGCGATTCGCAAGTTGATTCATTTGAGTATTCACACCATTGTGGTGTGCGGCTTTGAAAACGGACAGCGCCACCTCAAAGGTATCTTTAAGGTGGCCGGTCTCGAATCATTTGGTTTACTCATCGAGTCTCTTATTTAATTCCTAGGCTCGAACATCAATAAACGAACCACGCGGTGTGTAGCCACTTGGCTCGTCGTCCACGTCGAGCTCTTGCTCGAGCACTGGAGCGGCCAATTTGGCTCCCGTCGATTCGATTTCCGAGTCAGGCCGGCGCACTCGGCTCATAAAGAATTCGTCAGCCATTGTCTGAACGACTTCATCATGGGCAGGTTTTCTGCGCAGATCCATTTCGGTTTGCACGGCCATTGCCTTTTCGGCTGTGGTCATGGGAATGGGTCCAGCAAGTGTGGAAACTCCCATTGGCCGGCCAAATCCTGGGGCGCCAGGACGCACGGGTGTCGCATTTTTGAGATCGACCGAGGCCACCCGAGAATTGCCCCGCACGATATTGCTAATTTTCTCCATCTATCACCTCCATGTGAATGGGAGAATCCTTCTCTCGTTACCTAATCGGTTACCAAAGGCCCAATTCCCTAGAGGCTAAACGTCTAATTTTGAAACAAACTAGCCAATGACCCAGGAGCTAGACTTTAGAACCAGATTCGAGGTGCGGAGCTAGACGTATGCCCAGCTCTAGTAGCTGCTCTCTTGAAACTGCGCTCGGTGCTTCGGCCATAACATCAGAGGCTTTCGCCGTTTTTGGAAACGCAATCACATCTCGAATCGCCGTGGTGCCGCTCAAAAGCATAACCAAGCGGTCCATTCCCCAAGCCACGCCGCCGTGAGGAGGAGTTCCGTAGCTGAGCGCCTCGATGAAGAACCCAAACTTCAATTTGATTTCGTCTTCACTTAAGCCCAGTGCCTGAAACATCGCCGCTTGGACCATTTGGCGATGAATCCGAATGCTTCCACCCGCGATTTCGTAGCCGTTGCAAACCAGGTCGTAGGCCTTCGCCAGCAACTGGCCGTATTTTTTTTCGTCTTTGTTCAACAAGATATCGAGCTGGTCATCTCGGCACATGGTGAACGGATGATGGCGAGCCGCCCACCTGCGATTTTCTGAATCGTATTCAAATAGCGGAAAGTCGACCACCCATAAAAACCGAAAAGCTTTTTCGTCAATGAGCTTTAACTCACGTCCAAATTCGGCTCTCAATGCTCCGAGCGCCGAACAGGCCACATCAAAATCATCGGCCACAATGTAGAGGCCATCACCAGATTTGCCGCCGGCCGATTCGAAGGCCGCTTTCAATTGCGCCTCTGAGAGAAACTTCCCGAGAGAAGAGGACCACTTGTCACCGTCGAGCTTGATCCATGCCAGACCCTTGGCACCCATTTGCTTAGAGAGTTCAGTGAGCTTGTCGATTTGCGAGCGTGAAAACCTAGCCCCGCCCGGTGCCAAGATTCCTCGCACCACCCCGCCGCGCGCCAAACAATCATCAAAAACTTTGAACCCCAAGCCTCCCAAAGTTTTCGCGAGGTCTTGAATGCGAAGCGGGTTGCGAAGGTTGGGCTTGTCGCTGCCGTAGAGCTCCATAACTTCGTGATAAGTCATTTGAGGGATTTCACCCAAGTCAACGCCCAGAGTGGACTTCCAAATGGCGCGTGCCATCGCTTCGTTGAGTTCAATCACATCATCTTGATCGACAAAACTCATTTCGATGTCGATTTGGCTAAACTCGGGCTGGCGATCGGCGCGCAAATCCTCGTCACGAAAGCAGCGTGCGATTTGAAAATAGCGATCCATTCCGCCAATCATTAAAAGCTGTTTAAGAGTTTGCGGACTCTGGGGAAGCGCATAAAAAGACCCTTGATTGACCCGCGAAGGCACCAAATAATCGCGCGCCCCTTCGGGCGTGCTCTTATAAAGAATTGGAGTTTCGACCTCGACAAAACCACGCTCAGAAAGATGATCTCGCACCATCTTGGTCACTTTAGAGCGCAGAATAATATGGCCCTGAAGCCTCGGGCTTCTTAAGTCGAGATAACGATACTTCAGTCTCAGCAACTCTGAAACTTTGGGGTCATCCACCAAAAAGGGCGGCGTTTCAGCTTCAGACAAGATTTCGCATTTCAAGGCGACGACTTCGACATCCCCCGTTTTGATTTTTTTATTGCGCATGCCTTCGGGGCGCTCGCGCACTTCACCTTGTATGGCGACCACATACTCTCCGCGCAAATCTTTGGCCATTTGAGTCTGCGCCTCGGCCGGGTTGAGCACGACTTGAACAATACCCTCTCGATCGCGAAGATCGACAAAAACCAACCCCCCGTGATCCCGGCGAGAATCCACCCAGCCCATCAAAACGACCGTCTGACCCGAATTTTCTTTGCTTACACCACCGCAATAATGGGTGCGTTTATGAGTTTGTAAGAATGCCATGACCTTCACCTCGAACTGATGAGGTTCTCACGACCTGGCACTTGGATCAACTTGTAGACAGTTTAAAGGCGATGATTTAAGGTTGGTTCTATGCCTACTGTCAAAGTTGAACACGCCACAAAGTTGAATGCTTCCGAGACCTTCAAGAAAATCTCAGACATTCTTTCGAATGATTCCGATCTAAGAAAACTCGATTCAAAGTATAAGGCCGAGTTTGATCCAGCTACAAAATCGGGAGTGGCCGAGGGTTCGATGTTCAAAGCGAAGCTCAATGTCAAAGACCAGGGCGCCGGGGCCCTTGTCGAAATCTCCGTAGATTTGCCGTTTCACATGGCTTTAGTTAAAGGCATGGTCCAAAAGACGCTTCAGAAAAAACTTGAGCAGGCCTTGGGCTAAGAGGCCACCCCGATGGCTACCAAGAAAAGCCGAAAACCTGCCAAGAAAGCCAAGTCCACGCCCAAAAAACGCAAAAAAGACTTAAGTGGATTTAAGGCCGTCCAGGGTGAAATTGTTGAATCCAAGTCAGCAGCTCCCAGTGAGAGCGAAGAGGATTTAGGCTTTGATTCTGACCTCGATATCGGTGAATTCGAACCTTCGTTAGATAAATCCGTCACTGTTGCAGACCCCGTAACCAGGTACATGCAAGAACTCAGTCGCTATCCGCTGCTCAGCCGTGA
>JBGSQJ010000056.1:0-6485 GCA_041738165.1 Bdellovibrionales bacterium | reverse complement strand
TTAGCCTTTATCGGCTTCATGGCTGGCTCTTGGTATTTCTTTAACCGCATGGGCGGCTTCAGCTCCAATGGAAAATTTCTAAAGACGCTTCCCCTTTTTGCAGCTGGCCTTCTGGCAGGAACTCTTGTGAGTTCAGCAGTTGGCCGCTTAGCTGGCGACGAAAGTGTGCAAACATGCTTAGGCTTTTCGCAATACCGAGAATCCGGCAATATGGAGTTCCCCGTACTTCGCAATATGCCCGCTTGTGAGAGTGCGTTCAAAAAATTCACAACAGACGTCAATTTTCAAGACGCCATCGAAGAAACGGCGTATGAGATTGTGCCTTTGGCCTCGCAAGTGGTTGTAGGCGGAGCCATGTACTTAGGCGCTCTGTCGGTTTTTCGATTGATCATCAACCGGCCATTGATTTCTGCCGCACTTAAAGCTCTCCCCATTGGTAAGTTAATGGGCAAAGGCGGAGCTGCAGGATGGGCGGTGGGCGTCGTTCATATTTTAGGTTTCTTTTTTATGTATGACTATGTCGCCGGCGGGCTCCTTGGAATCAACAAAGGACTCTCGCGCTACATGCTCTCATCGCGAAATCCGCTCTCTAATGAACACGGCAACACCATTCGCGCCGCCGAATTGAATTTGTTTAAAATCTGGGCCGACCTAAAAACCACAGACAAAAAGCCACTCAAATCAATCAATGAAATGCTCGAGGAGCATGGCAAATCCAAAACTTTGATCCAGGCCATGACTTCGCCGTGGGCCAGCCTGCCCGGTTACTTAGGCCTAGATGATTCAAGCGTTACGAGCAGCAATGACTTTGTGGCCTCACTAAAAAACTACAGTCACCTTATGAATCAATGGCGGGCTCTCAATCTCGCTGAAACGCAACAGGCCTATAGCTCTTGGCTGTCAAAGGTGGATGCATTTCAAAGCAATTTAGATCAAGCCTACAGTTTTTACAGCGACGCGATTGAGCTCGCCGTGAACGATCCCGATGCCTTTAACGCCGAAAACTTAGAGGTTCTCAATCGCCAGCCTGATCTCACCAATAGCTTCTGGTATAAGATTTTTCGAAAAAATCACGACGGCCACTGGAAGCACGTTTCGACTCCAACGATGAACGAGTTTTTGCTCACCTCGATGGCTTGCGGTCCCGAGGTTGAAGGCTACAAAGGCTCTGGAATTTGGGAATCATACAGGCAGTTTTGGAAATCTTGGGTCTCTGGAAACGTCGGGCCAACAGAGACGATGGTAAATGAAACGGGCGAGGCCGCACAGTTTTTCCCGCCGCGAATCACCAAACCACTAAAAGGCACCAGAGACACGGTTTGCGAATCACCTGGGACCATGATCACTGGAATTGGGCCGTCTATCCCACTTCTCGAGCACGAAATTCGATATTCGCCCCATCAGTTACTGATTTCGCAAGAGGGGCGAAATTATCGCGGACTCATTCCCTACATTCGCGACAACATCCGCTTGACCATTGCCGAAAATGGCAAGAGCCTTTTCCATGAATGGTGGGTGTCCTATATCACCGATCCATCCATTGAACTCTCAAAAAGTTTCGAAGCCGACTACAACAAGATGATCGACGAACTTTTTCGCCCCGCCATTGAGCGCAAAGACACCTATTGGGCTGGCGCTGCTCCAGTTGAAGGCACAGGGCTCGAAGAGGTAGCCCGAGACATTATGCTCCCTGATGGTTCAGTTTCGCCAGATGCATTACATAGGTTGAGCTATGGCCAACTTCAATCGATCAAAGATGAAGTTCGCCTTTATGTGACCATGCAAGTGGATCTTTATGAGAACACGCTCAAAGACACCATTAAGGCGCTTCAGCCCTTTGCAAAGCCCGAAAACCCTGATTATTATATTATCCCTGCCAATCAGGTATTACCGTCGCAGATCGGTTCAGATCAAATTGACGGGGGGGCAAGCGAAAGCCTCAAACCGCTTTTAAAAGCGTGGGCCGACCATTTAAGCTCAGATGAAAAACTCATTTATCTGCCTTTTGAGAGCGAAAGCGCTCGCATTCGAAAGCTTGCCGCATTGGCCCTGATCTCATTTGATAAATTGCAAGCGGATCTGGCCAAGGCCAAACGATTCAAGGAGGCAGACTATAGAAATTCTTGGGATGAGTCGGGGAAGGCCTTTTATAGACTCAATGCTCGCCTAAAGCGGAAATATGAGGCTCTAAAAAAGGTCACTCCTGTAAATCATCCCACCTGGGTCAGCTTTGCACCAAGCTGGAACCAGGCCCTTTTCACCAGCACGGTTTCGGCTACGACCAGCGCGTTTGGGCTGACCAACATCCTCAACGCGGATTTGATTCGCCGTGATCACTCTCAAGACTTGGCGCCATCAGAAAAATAAAGTCCATCGGCACCCGAATAATCAAATTTAACGCCATTTCACCAACTTCTTTGTGGCATTTTTTCAACTGCCCACTCTACTCCTGTGCATTTTTCAAAGCCTCTTTCGGGCCTAGGGCGATTTCGAGTATAAGGCAGGGTGTTATCAGCTTGTTAAGCCCGGCCCGAAAGCCCATTTTTGCCAAATGAAAAGGCGATTTTGGTCACTGGCTATCGCACAGGGGTCTTTAAAGATGATAAATGAGCGATGGGGTGGCATATCGATTGCTCAAGTGATTAGGGTAACCAATTAGATTTTTAAAAGGTTTTAAACTTAACCAAAATAGGTAACGGAGGAAATAACATGAATATGAAAGCAGTGACTCAGACATTGGCTCTGATCGCAGTAGTAGGTCTGGCGCAGGCTTCATTGGCTCGCACAGCAAAGGTAGTTGAGAAGCCCGGCACAAAGCTGGTAACACCACGCACATCTGTTCCACAAATCAAGCCTGCTCAGGTGAACGCAGGAGCAGTGGCCTTTGGTGAGCAAGGTGAGTCTTGCAGCCGATCTGAGGTTGAAGCTGGTTTGACTGCTGGTGGAGCGGTTACTTCTGAAGATGCAGCCGTTGCAACTTCTTCTGGTCAACTGGTTGTTCAGTCTTGCAAAGCTGGAGCCCGCGGAATTTTGAACATGGGCGCAAAAGCTCGAAAAGTAGCTGTAGAAACTGTGAATCTCGCGGTTCGCGCAGGTCAAAAAGTTTCGGCTCGTTTTCTTGCAATGGCAAAAGCTAACGTTTTGGGTATCCAAACAACAGCTGCTGCTGAAGAAGCTAACTTTGCGAAATTGACTAACGGCGAGTGCCAAGTTTTCGCTCAGTAATTAATATTCAAATCTAAGTTTAAAAAGGCGCCCTAAAAAAGCGCCTTTTTTATTTTGTGAATCGTCAATGGAGCTACTTTGAGCCCGCGTTTGACTGCCGGCTTGCCAGCCAAGTCGCGCCTAGCAGAGCGGCTTCATCTTGAAGCTTTGAAACGCGTAAATCTGGGAGTAGATCGACCCCGTCGCGATAGCGCTTAAGTAACACAGGAAGCTTTGCCTTTGCCGAAGGCAAAAACAATTCGGCCGAGTGAGAAAAACCACCCGAGAGCACCACGACTTCAGGGGCGAAACTCACCGCGAGCGAGCGAATCGCAAACGCCAGATGCTCACCGTAAAGCGCAAACTCTTTTAAAAGACCCTTATGGCCATCGCGCGCTCGATTAACGAAATCCAATGTGGTTTGACGTTTGCCGAACTTTTGCCCAAGCCGCCTAGTGAAATGCGTTCCGGCCAAATAGGCTTCGATGCAGCCATAGCCGCCGCAACCGCACGGCATAGCTCGGTTATCTCGATTGATCGGAATATGGCTAAGCTCTGGGTGAAGTCCGCGGCCCGCTCGGACTAGCTCTCCGTTGGTGACAACGCCGATGCCCACTCCCGTGCCCAAAGTCATAGCCACGACATTTTTATTCTTTCGGCCAAGGCCGCCCTTCCAGACTTCGCCTAATACCGCGGCCGCCGCATCGTTTTCTAAGCGAACCTCTTTACGAAAAAGTTTGCGAAGCTCTTTGACAAGCGGAACAACTCCCCAAGATTTCTGGCCAGTAAAGAAGTTGGTCGGATCAAGTAAGACGCCTTTTATCGGATCCAGAGGCCCGGCCGAAGCCACCGACACGGATTCAAAGGCCACTTCAGGCAGCTCGCTGTGCACATCTGCAAACAGCTGAACGAGACCTTTGAAGCCCTCATTTTGTCTGACTCTAAGAGTGCTTTCGGCCAAAATCTGACCTTTGGGATTCACCAAACCGCCGCGCAGTTTTGTTCCCCCTAAGTCAAAGCTCAATATCATTTGAGTTGGCGAGCTAAATCCAGCGCCTTGTGGCGGGTGAGCTCAATATCTCCGTTAGGGTCAAAGACCACTTCTGTGCGCAATTGATCGATCAGCTTTTTGTTCGTGCCCGTTCGCACTTCTGGCCTGGATTCTTCTAGACGAGTCAAATAGAGCCCAATTTTGCGTTTGAAGTCACCGTATTCAGGCTCATAGAGGTTCTGCAGAATTTCAACAAACTGTTTTATTTCCATATTCAATCCACATCTTGACGAAGCTCACCTGAGGAGTCAAAACCAAACTCTTATATGACACCTGATCGCACAATGCACCCCATGCAGGTTTTTTCGAATTGGATGAGCGAAGCTCAGCAAAACTCTCAAATTGTTGAGCCCACCGCGATGACCTTGTGCACTTTGAGTCCGTCTAATCTTCCCCATGCCAGAGTCGTTCTTTGCAAGGGCTGGGGCGAAGACGGGTTTACCTTTTACACCAATTACAACTCTAAAAAGGGTATCGACTTAGCCGCGCACGCCCAAGTGGCAGGTGTCTTTTACTGGGGGCCGCTCGCACGGCAAGTCAAGTTTTCAGCTTTGGCCAAAAAAACAACTCGGGCTGAGTCCGAAGCCTACTGGGCCTCACGCCCAAGAGAGAGCCAGATCAGTCAGTATCTCTCAAAACAATCTCAAGTGATTGAAGCTGGTGTGAGTCTCAAAGACCTCTGGAAGTCGACTCAAGATAGATTTCAAGATCAAGAAATTCCCTGCCCGGCTCATTGGGGCGGCTACAACCTCAATTGCCAAGAAATAGAGTTTTGGATTGGTCGTGAAGGGCGCCTGCACGAGCGCTACCTCTATAAAAAATCACCCCCAGTCTGGACCTTCGCCTCGCTCTACCCTTGAATGTTTCATGCCCCATGGGGTCTAATTGGGCATAAGGGGGAAACCTACAGCCTATGCCCAATGTAGTTGCGCTCGTGAACGACGACCGCGTTCGCCGCCAGATTGAGCAGTATCTGGCAGAGCTCGGTATAGACGATCTACGATTCGCGACCTTTAAGTCGACCAAAGACTTTTCGGAGCTCTACTTTCGCGAGAAGGTTGAAGAACCTCTCGCCAGCAAAGAACCCAATTCTGAACTCGATGACGAAAAACCCCCTAGCGAGGATTCGGCCCCAAAGCCCGACGCTCCCTCAGAATCCGAAGGTGAGGGAGCTGAACTAAAACTATTTAGTGAAGTTCACATGATGATCGTCGCCCTCGACAACCTCGACGGTAAACTCGACCCATGGATTAAACAGTTTTACCAGTCTGCAAAAAAGTTCAAATTCTGGCCTGCTGAATACCGAATCCGATTGATCTTGCTCAAATACGAAGATGACGGCTTGTCAAAAGTCGACTTGATGAATCCTCTTTTAGACGACATCATTTTTATGCCGCTCGATCGCCTGGTGTTTTTGCAAAAATTTGAAATTATAATGAACTTGCCAGAAAAAGCGTCTCCTAGCTTTTTGTTCAGCCAAGAAGTCAAATATGAGATCGAGATTTCAAAAATAACCAAACTCGATCGCCTCTCTGATGTGGGGTTGGCCATTCGAAATCCAGTGCCATTAAAGAATGGCCTTGTGGGGCGCTTTTACGTGAATTTCCCAGAAGAAAAGGGGCCCATACAACTTGTTGGTAAAGTGATTCGGTCTGTCCCCCACCCCGAATACCCCGATCAATATTTGGTCTATTTCCTATACGTTGGAATTAGCAAAGCTGAGCTGACTTCAGTGCGAAGAGCCCTGTCGAAGGCTCCTAGGTATCAAAGTTTGGTCAAAGAAGACCAAAATCTCTTTCGCTTTTATCCTGACAACATGATGCTCACCGATGAAGAACGTAAAGTCTTTGGGGTCGGACTGATTGATGCTGACGAATTGGGCGGAAAGAATCTCTCAGCGAACCTATCTAAAGAAATAGACCGGGTAGGAGTGATTCTTGAGCGCTCGCTTAGCGTTTTTGTTTATGAGCACCTCGAATCTGCGACGAGAGATCGAACTCCCCCTGACACCACGGCTGAGACCGATTTTTACTCGGTGCCTCTCACGGTCAAGATTGAACGCGTAGGGCTGAAATTTAAAGAGCTTCTGCCTGTGCCAATAGAGAGTCAAAAATTCTTAGGGCATGAGGCGCTCGAAGTCATCGGAACTCCAGAGGGCGTCATGGGTCTTATCAAAGACAAATCCTCCCAGCTCAAACTTGAGGACGCGTGCTTGCTTTTGGATATGGGC
>JBGSQJ010000020.1:0-2009 GCA_041738165.1 Bdellovibrionales bacterium | reverse complement strand
TTCAAGGAGGCGGAAATGACACTTATCAAAGCGCTACTAATTGGCTCCATAACTCTGGCTTGGGGGAGCGGCGTGTGGGCTCAGGATCTTCCGCTGCAAAGTATTGATTCAAATGATTTCGGAAAAATCATTGAAGAGCTCTCAGCGAACTTTAATCACACATCAGTTTCAGGTGCGGGAACACTAGGCCGCATTTTTGGTTTTGAAGTGGGTGTCGTCGGCGGCGTCACGAAAACCCCCGAGCTGCAAAAATTGGCGAGAGAAACAGATTCTAGTGCGAGTGCCGACCAGCTGCCGCACGGAGAATTTTTGGGAGTGCTCACGGTACCCCTGGGCATCACGGCCGAGGTGGGTCTAATTCCAAAAGTTGGCTCTGATGATTTCAAGTTCAACACGTTTTCGGTGGCCGGAAAGTTCACGCCAACTGAGATCTTTCTCGACTTGCCTCTCGATCTAGCCATTAAGGCCCATGTGACCAAAACCAATCTGGAGTTCAAACAGACGATCAGCACGGTGCCAACGACCTTCGAGTACGAAAATACTATTATGGGCCTAACTTTGTTTGCCAGTAAGAATTTTGTGCTTCTCGAGCCCTATGTGGGTTTGGGTTACCTAAAGGCCAAAGGCGAATTGAGCGCTACGGGTTCAACGACTGTGTTTGACTCCACCTACACCTCTGGGACGTCGGCCTCAGAGTCTAAGTCTTCAACGGCCTTTTACCTTGGCTCTGAGCTCAAACTTTTGTTTTTTAAGTTAGGGTTGGAGTATGGACACCTTTTTGGTACAAGCTCCTACACCGGTAAGCTTTCATTTTTCTTTTAAGCGGTCCAAAAGGGGTGCAGCAAGATGGCATGGATAGGTCGCGGTATTCGGTTGATCGTGATATTTGGAGTTTTGTTCTTTGCAGGTATTTTCGTCTACAAATATTACCCTTGGATTTTTTCAAAGCGGGTCAGTGGTAAAATTGTGGATGTACAGCGGGTCACCCAGGCTAGTGCGATTATTAACTCGCAGGTGACTGACGCACAAATCCACTCGTATTCAGTTTTGATTCTTGGAGACGATGGCAAACTCTACGCTGCAAGTTCAGAAGATCGTCAATGGCAGGTCGCAGCCAAAGGTTACTGCTGTGAGGCCGTCTTTTATCGCTATCCATTTTGGAATCTTGAAAAGAGCGGGACCTTTTACAACGCTAGGCTCAAAGAGCTGAGACTCTGCCCAGGCGAAACAAAAGCGCCAGAGCCAAATGCACCTACTATGCCTCTGCCCGATCCATTAAAACCTCAAGTAGATGCGCCGTCTGAGCCAAATAAGTAGGGGCACTAGTGCGCTCCACAGTAATGCGTGGAGAACTATGCTGAGAGCCAAAGGCCTGGCGTAAGTGATCAAACCCATTTTTTCACCGGCATAGTAAGAAATGGGGCCACCGACGGCGGCTCCGAGAACGAGCAAAATCGGCTTCATTGTCAAGGCGAGCATGCCTTCAAAAGTAAGTGCAAACAGGATCCACATCGAAACTATCCATAGTGGTGCAAGCCGTTCGAGTGAACTCAGTTGGAAGAGACCAAATTGAATCGCCAAAGTTTCAACTAAAAATCCAACAAGCCCCATGCTCAAAATAAAAATACCTTCGGCTTTTCGATCGGTCGTTAGCCGCAAATGGATTCCGACCAAAACGACACTCACAACTGGTCCGATCCACGCGAAAGAATGGCTAGCCCCCCACGCGGCGGCCCACCAACCCAGGTAGAATCCGATCATATTGAAAGTGGCTCGTGCGCCGTATGATTTTGAGACAGCCATCGCCCGTTGTACTGCTCCTAAACTTGATTAAGCAAGGTTCTAAGTTTGAGACGATTCAATTTCTTTGCGGATTTTGCCGATAGGTAGACTTAAAGGTGGGTTTTGTATGACGTCAAAACAGCACAGATTTTATCTCTCATGGCTCGGCCTCATTGCCGCCGTTGTGGCTACTGTTGGTTGCAGCAAGGGCGGGCAGCTCACGGTTG
>JBGSQJ010000009.1:0-8588 GCA_041738165.1 Bdellovibrionales bacterium | reverse complement strand
ACCGTGATTTATTTTATTTAAGAAAATTCATGATTTAACTAACCGCAAACAACGTCACCCATCATTACTGCATAAAAATCAAACAAAAATAACCTATCCATTTGATTTTACTCATTTCCACTAAATTTCATAAAGAATCCCGCTCAAGACACTTCAGCGCCAAAAATAGGCCCCTGCGTAAGGCCTAAACAGCTGAAATGCCATTATATTCAGCCAGGGGTCGGCACATGGTTCGCAGTTGTAATCGATAATATGAAAAACTTAATCATTTCTCACGCGCGGTTATTGGCCATTTTACTTGGGTTTTTCCCGCTCATCGCCATCGCACAAGTGGCGAGCGAGTCATCGGTTAAAAGCCCGTATGAGGAATTGCTTAAGCGAGAGTCTATTCATCAATACCCAACTCGCTCAACTGTGAAAGCGGAATCACAAGAAATTGAAGCTCTTTTGCAACAAGGATTTTTTGACTTCAACAAACGCGAACTTCAGCTCACCCTGCTTAAAGCCCAAGTTGAGTCTCACGGTCACTCGGCGCTATCGTTTTACGCCGAAATGCAAGAGGCCGTCGAGTCTTTAACTGAGTCTCAAGTGCAGTTGATTTTGGAGTCATCAGATGAGGCCAGCCTACAACAAAATTTGAGTCAGTCAGACGCGTTTTTAAACGAACTCAAAATGAACCTAGACGGCGCTAAACCATTGGTTGCCGAGTTGTTCAGAGAGCTTGACTCGTACATCGTGGACTCTCTCGATTTTGCCATGGCCTTGGGGCTCTATTCTGCCCGCACGACACTCACTCAAGTCGACTACTCCAAAGATCTCAAGAAGCTTTATGACGAGCTTGTGAGGCATAAGGATAAGTTTCTAGAAAATAAAAAACACTATGGTCAAGGGCCAGATGCACTTCGCACGACGAGTTTTCAAAAGTTCATGGCGACTCTTAAAAAGCTATATAACGCAGCTGAGGTTAGCAAGCCAGCGCCGACTCGGTCGAAGCAACGAATCACGAAGATACTTAGGTTGTTTCACCCGGCGATGGTGATCAATGGGTTTCAATTTATGAAGGCCCTATTGGGAGCGCCAAAACCGGTTGATGGCGAAAACCCATTGACGGGTCCAGCGATGCGCATCAGCCGAAGGCTGGGGCCGATGATCGCCGATGATGTTGTCGTTGAGGGCCGCGAACATCTTCCGGGTCAACCGTTGGCTGATGAAATTTACCTCTTCACTCCAACTCACCGTGATGCCTTGGCCGACCAGGTGGGAGTGGCCAATCTTGGAGTTGATAATTTGATTCCGTTTGCGGCGGCCAATAATTTCATTCCAGAATGGTTAAATTTCCCCTTAAGAAGAAAAACGAAAGAGGTCGACCCCGAAACTGGTAATCCCATTTTTAAAGTTTACAATTTGCTGCCAATCAAAAACTGGCTGATCAATCGGCTCAATCAAAACCTTGGCCTTATTGTGGTGGGTAAAAAAAGCACGCTGACTCCGATCGAAAAAGTTAAAAAAATCCTCTCTGAAACAGATTTAAGAAATATTCTGATTTATCCAGGCGGCCGATTGCCAGAGGGTCTTGGTCACACGATGGGAGTGCGCGAGAAGTTTCTCGATTTGAATGAAGGTTTGATCGGCGAGCTGGAGCAGGCGGGCTACAGAGTTCACATTGTTCCGATTTCAATGCGCGACAACGCTCGTTTGCTCGGTGGCCGGCGCCTGACTGACTCTAAAATTTTGCGCATCAAAGTGGCGCCGGTTCTCAAAGATCGCTCTCGTAAGATTTTGACTCGCCTAGCTGGTGCCGAAGCCTTAGGAATGTTGATGCGCTATGGAGCAATTGAAGACCTTGTGACAAACGGTCATCTGCTTTGGGGCGGAGTGCGAGCTTCAAGAACGGATGCCGCTCTAGGCGAGTATCTCTTTGGTGAACCCAGCGAGTGTTCAAAACTCTTGAGCCAAAGCCCGACTTGGCAAGATCCTATTCACTAGGCTGGGAATTCGAGGCGGTTGAATTCTCATTCACATACCGCTTCAAATCTTGGTCAGGATGCTTTGATTTTTTTAGACTCATTAAATATTCGAGAGCTCGCGAGTAATCACCTTCGACCTTCTCAAATAGTTTTTCAAAATCCTCTAGGCTGTATTCGTAGGTCTTGTAGGCCAGAAGTATCGCGTTGTTGAGCTCTTGATTTTCAAATTCTTTGTAAGAGGGGCCAATCAGTTTGGGCCGCACTTGCTTTGAGAATCGCTCTTGAATTTGCTTGAGCCGTTCTTTTTTGCTCTCTGGGCTGATCGGATTGGTCTGCACCTGATACCAGTTTTTGAGTTCATCAAGTTCTTTAGTCAAAAAGGCCGAGAAGAGTTTTTGATTGTGCGAATCAGCTGCACTTTTTTTTAGAGTTGCGGAATCTGAACCCTCGATTTGTAAATAATAGCGCCGCATCCCTTCGTGACCTAGGTAAGTGGCCATTCGCTCATTGAAATCGGCAGCTCCGCTCACAAATAGCGTGGCATGGACCGATTCGTGCAGGATCAATTCGACTAGGTCATGGTCTTCATACCGCAGCATCGATGAGAGCACGGGATCGTCGAGCCATCCAAGAGATGAGAACGCCGACACGCCTCTCACATAAGTGTCGTACTGATTTTGATCGAACGAGCGCGCTTCATCGTCAGCTAACGCTTTTGAAAAATACCCCTTATACGGAACGTCGCCCACAATCGGAAAATGCCATAAATAGGGTTTGAGTTCCCAAGCGCTGGCGGCTTGAACCACGTAGGTGATGTAGGGTCTATTAATGTCTACATAGGTGTTGTAATTGTTTTTCGTCTTAAGGCCGAGCGTGTCTTCGCCAAATTTTTTAGCATCAAGCACGAGCCTGAGTTTGCGTTTGTTTTCATCAGAAACCGAATCGCCCCTGAGCGTTCTGGTGATCGATTTTCGGCTGCCATATATGACAGACTGGTGGTAGGCGCCGTGCAGGTAGTACGAGAACTGGCAACCGGTGAGGCCAACGGCCGCGGCGAGCCCGATCACTGCGTATTTTAGAAAATCCAAGAGATCCCCGCCCGGCCGGCGTAGTCGACAACCACAGGGTCTTCATTCATGGGAGAGGTCCATGCATCGACTCCGAGCTTGAGATTGAGCTGCTTAGAAAGTCCCAGCGAGAAACCAATTCCGCCACTCGGCACAGCACCGCTTTGCTCAGAGATTCTTTCTTTGGCGTCATCGTCAATTTGACGGTAACGCTCTTTCATCAAATAGCCCCCACCGAACTTTATGTAGGGTCTAAATGGGTCTTGCCGAGAGGCGAGTGAGAGCACCAAATCCATTGAGATCAATTCGATGCTGTCTTCTACGGTGGTCTTTGGGTCGATGGCCGAATTGCCTTTTGAAACTTGCTTTGAATATCCTGTGGTGTAGTTGAGTTCCCACGCGCACATCTCCCAAAAATAATACGAAAAGGTTCCGGTGTAAGAGAGGCTTTCGATATAGTTGTTATCATTGTAACGGCTCGTTCGGTAATTTGCCGAGGCGCCCACCTCGACAAACCCGCACTGACCAACGACGGGGGTCATACCGACAATGAAAGTTACAATCCAACGCATCCCCTAGATTCTAACAAAATTCATTGAGGTGTAAGGGCCAGTTAATTTGCAGCAGGCCCAAAGGACGGGGGCTGAAATCGAATAAAAAAGCCGTATTGCAAATGGATATATCCATCTTCGGCAATCATTCCTCGTGGAGGATTTAAGAAAGGCGAGGCGTCTTTAAAGGCCATAACTGGGGTTTTATCTAATACTTCAGAACCCGAGGAGTGTATCACTATGGATTGCATAAAATGTCCGCGCTCATCGAGTATGATTTCAACGACAGTCTCGCGATCTTTTTTAGAAAGATTTTCGAGCTCAGCTTTAGAGAGTCCCCGCACAAAACTTCTCACCTGGTTGACCCAGCGGCCGCGAATTTGCTCGTTCATGCGCGAAAAAAAGGCGTAGTAGGTGAACTGATCTGTATTGAGTGCGGTGAATGAACCCTCGTCAACTCCAGGTATGCGCTCGGCAAGCGAAGATGCGCCGATGGCCATCTGAGGTGAGGCTTGACCGCCCGGCGTGAGTCTGATGTCAGTCCCTCCAGGTTCTTGGCGAGTGACCTTTGAACCTTGCCTGGTTTTGGGCCTACCGGCATTTTGGGTTCGATCTATTCGCCGGGCTTTCATTTCTTTTTTGACTCGTTTTGTGTATTGCGAAAGATAGGTGGCTTGGTCCTTGAGCTGGTCCAGGACGTCAGGTTTGTCTTTTGTTTCAGTAACAAAAGTCTGGCTTTTTTCATTTTCAACGATGGTGATCTCTGTCGTCTCGTTTTGAGACACCTTTGGAGCTGGCGCGTGCACGATCAGCCAGATGACCAAGAGATGCAAAAGAAAGCTGATCCAAAGACCATGAAATGATTTATCCACCGCTCCCCTTATAACAAGGCCTTCGACACGTGTTCAATGCCTAAAGTTGAGACAAATTTGAGCCGAAGAGTCTAGGGTCAGGGGGAATTTAATGAAGAATGTGATTGATCTGTCAAAGCGGTTAAACAAGCAGGCCAAACGACAAAACCCAGGTGTTGCCGCAGACGAGAGCGATGGCGCTGTCATTGATATGACTGAAAAACGCAATGAAATTTTGGTGCAAGAGCGCCGGCAGGTTCGCCGTACCATTTTGAGTGAGTTTATCGGTGCCATGGCATTGGTTCCTCAAAAGGGGTTGGTCAAAGTCACGATGTACGACATTTCTGAAGACGGTGTGGCCTTTGACGTAGAAGACAAAGTGGGACATTTTTTAGTGGGCGAAGAAGTGGCGATGAGGCTTTATCTGAATCATCAAACCTACTTTCCCTTCATCGTAAGGATTCAAAACATTCGCGGTGTAGACGAAGAGAGAACATTTCGTCATGGCGCTAACTTTGTGAAGGGCACAATCAACGATTTGGCACTACACCATTTCGTTAAGTTTATCGAAAGCGTCAGCGCCAGTCTCAAAACCGACTCCGGCGATCTCATGGTGTCCAACCTAACGCGTTGAAACCACTAGGGCTTAGCCTTTTTTTGGTATACATCCAGTAGAAATTGAGCTCGAATGAGGGGTGAGGAGGGCAATCCGCCTTATGACATTACCCACTCGTTGTGACCGAAAAGTTGTAGTCGACACCAACGTCATTCTCTTTGACGCTTTGGCCATCAATAAATTCAATGCCGCCGATATTTACATTCCGTTTTCGGTGATTGAAGAGATCGATCGTTTCAAGAGAGATCTTGGTGAGAATGGCCGAAACGCCCGGCATTTTTCGCGTTTTGTTGATGTGCTTCGTGATAAAGGGTCTCTCGCTCAGGGCGTGGCCTTGGAGTCGAACAAATCTTTTGTCTATGTAATATCAGATTTCAACTTTACCGGCTTGCCCTCTGAAATGAATTTGAGCGTTCCGGATCATCGCATTTTGGCGACTGCCTTTACCTTAAAGGCGCAAAACCCTGATTGTCAGGTGGAGCTTGTCACCAAAGATATCAACCTACGCATCAAAGCTGACGTGTTTGGTATCGATGCGAAAGATTATGACCCTGAGAACACACATCTTGAAGACATGTACAAAGGTGTCAAAGAAGTCGAAATTGAACCCAAACAGATCGATCAGTTTTACAAAGACAAAGGCATTGATTTGGGTGAGGGGTTTAAGTTTTACGGCAACCAGTACATTATTATGAAAGACGCCGCGAACGAGAACCACTCGGCTATCGGACGATTCGACTCGAAAGTGGGACGAATCGTACCTTTGATCACTCCGACCGATAGTGTGTGGGGGATTCACCCGCGCAATATGGAGCAGTCTTTCGCACTCGATGCGCTTTTGAATGATGAAATTCTTTTTGTATCTCTTGTGGGCAAAGCCGGAACGGGTAAAACCCTCCTGGCGCTCGCGGCCGGTTTGCACAAAACTCTTGATGAAGGCCGCTTTCAAAGATTGCTGGTGAGCCGCCCGATTTTCCCAATGGGCCGAGACATTGGTTACCTTCCTGGGGACGTCGAGCAAAAGTTAAACCCATGGATGCAGCCCATTTTTGACAACGTTGAGTTTTTGCTTGGCGCCGACAAGAAAGCCGCGGGCCGCGCACAAGAGTTGATCAACCAAGGGATGCTCAATATTGAGCCCCTGACGTATATTCGCGGGCGAAGTATTCCGAGTCAGTACCTGATTGTGGATGAGTCGCAAAATTTAACTCCTCATGAAATCAAAACGATTGTGACTCGGGCGGGGCAGGGCACAAAGGTCGTTTTGACCGGGGATTGCTTTCAAATCGACAACCCTTACATTGACGCTTCAAATTCGGGACTCACTTATTCAGTTGAGCGCTTCAAGGGGCAAAAAATTTCGGCTCACGTTTCGCTCTCTAAAGGTGAGCGCTCTGAATTGGCTGAGTTAGCTGCGAATATTTTGTAGAGTTTGGAGCGGACGGCGGGCGGGGTGAACTCGCGTGCGGCGGTCTTGGGCCATGGGTTGCGTATACTTTTTTGACAGTTGATTTATATGCAAACGATTGAGCCCTTTGAGCTGCACGAGGAGCCAGGCTAAAGATGGCCGAAAATTGCATTTAGATTTATCGAGCCCATTGAATGGGGTGTTGTCGCCTCAGTGATTTTACTGGTGAGTTGGGGTTATTGGTGAGGTAAGTGAGTTTCAAGTGCCGAGAAACCAAATGGACGGCGGAAAAGTGCAATACATGAAATTTCTATCAGCAATTGTGTTGAGTCACTTTGTTTTCTCGGTGGCGATGGCCGCTGACGTAGTGGAGCGCGCCTCGGTCAAGGTTCAGTCGGGCTCCTGTTTGTCTTTGCGATCAGGCCCTGGCAGGGTGTTTTCAAAAAAAGACTGCGTTACCGGTTCTGATATCAAAGTTCTTGAGTGGTCACCGGGTGGCTACTCAAAGGTTTCCGTGGGCGGAAAAACGGGATTTGTTTCTTCTGCCTATTTGGTTCCACGTGTCTCGGGCGCATTGTCTTCTGTACCGGTGGTAAAGAAAAGCGCCGCACCTGTGGTAAAGAAAAACTCACCTCCGGCTGTTGTGTCGGCCCCGGTGCAACTGGCAAAAGTGAAGGTGAAGTCAGGGTCATGCCTCAATTTTAGATCTGGCCCAAGTCAAAATTCCTCGATTGTCAGTTGCTCTTCTGGGTCAAAAATAAAAGTTTTGGAGTGGGTGCCTGGTGGTTTTTCGAAAGTGTCTTTGGCGGGGCGTGAGGTCTACGCGTCGACGGACTATCTGATTCCAGGGGCGGTCCCATCTGAAAAAGATGCGGACTCCATTTCACTAAATGATGGCCAGGCTGAGCTTCAGTCGGATGAGGTCGCTGAATCAGACGGAGAGGACAAAGAGTCAGAATCCAAAAAAGAGGCGCCAGCAAAAGCTGGCGAAGCTTTGGGGCGAATGCTTTACATCGGAGACAGTCAAACGGGTGCGCCCGGGGTTCCCAGAATCGGTGCGGCGCTAAAGTGCCTTAACGATGCCAACATTCATGGCTTTAGCAACTCACGCTCGACGACCTATTTGGGGGGCTCCTCCTGCACCATCCCAGATGTCTACAACCGAAATGATCAGCACAAGTTTAAACCTCCCAACACAAATGGCATGAGCAAAAAAGAAAAAGACAGGGCGCTGGCCGCCTATAGAAAAAAAATCTCGGATTTCTACTGCCAGCTGGCGAAGAAACGCTTCGATTCTGCGCTCGAAAGAAACAGCTCTCAAGTGGACACGGTGGTGGTAGCTCTGGGTGACAATCCTTCGCGTGATGGATTTGAAAGAATGCTCTCGGCCATTGTGAATTCCGGCAAAAAGTGCATTTGGGTCATGCCGTCTTTAAAGAGCAACGTCAGCAGCCAAACCAACGCAATTACCGAGTCTTCGCGGCGGAATATGAAGCCCATAGCCGAGCGAATCTGCGGGGCACAAAACGTGATTGATCCGAGCGCCGGTGGTAAAAGGTTTGCGGTTATTGACTTGGATCATACTCATTACACTCGCAGTGCGGGAGCGCAAATTGGTGGCCGCATTTGTGATGGCCTTCGCCAGCGCGCCTCGGCGTCTCGGGTGCGCAAAGCTGAGAGCGCAGACGGCGATCCCGCGGCAACGAAATAGTTCATGACACAACTACAAAGAAGTTCATGACACAACTACATGACCCAACTACAGAGAAGTTCATGACCATCGACAGCAATCCCGCGGCAACGAAATAGCCAATCACCAAACATGCAGGCGAGAGGTTCTCGAAGTTTATTCAGGGGCTCGACAATCAATCGCTCGAACAGCTTGAGATCAAGTGCATCTCCTTAGCAATCACACCATCTCAAGATAAATGAGGTGGTGTGGTCTCGCAACTCTAGAGTTTCAACCAGTTTTTTACCCGGTTTTTGATGTTGCGACCTGAGACCCTAAGTTGTACCAACGCTATTGTGAGTCTTTGCGCGTTGTTAAGTCCGCAAATTCATTCGGCGTAAGATTCCCAAGTGAGCTGTGCGGACGATTTTCATTGTAATCAATTCTCCATTCTTCGAT
>JBGSQJ010000008.1:0-9301 GCA_041738165.1 Bdellovibrionales bacterium | reverse complement strand
AAGACCTACTCCAAAGCCGCCACACATTTGCTACAAACGCCTGGAAACCTAGAGTCTTTACCCGTCATTGGGTCGTAATGCCAACAGCGCTCACACTTTTCGCCTTCAGCACGGGCCGCACTAATTTTAAGTGTTTCACCTGCAATCATCTCAATCTGCGAGACAATGAGGAGTTCTTTGAGTTCAGCTCTGTATTTTTCAAACAGACTCATTTGCTTTGAGTTCAGGGTGAGCGTCACCTTGGCATCTAAACTAGATCCGATCACTTTTTGTCTTCGTAAGTCTTCGAGCACCTTGCTGATTTCGGCCCGAACCTCAAGGAGTTCAGAAAAATCCTCGCCAATTGAAGAATTTCTCCATTTCGACTCGGCCACAGGGAAATCAGTTAGAAAAACCGAGGCCTCAGATTTTTTGGGAATATAAGAGTAAGTCTCTTCGGCCAAAAACGACGCGATCGGGGCCATCAGGCCACATAGTCCACTCACCACATCATAAAGTACACTCTGAGCGGCACGCCGGCGAACACCATCGGCTCGGCCTGTGTACAATCGGTCTTTGAGGACATCGAGATAGATCGCACTCAAATCGAGCGCAAAATAGGTGTTGAGGCCATGGTAAACTTTATGAAATTCAAATCGGTCGTAGGCTTGCGTGCAGTTTTCAATGAGCTGAGCAAATTGATTTAAAGCCCACTTGTCGAGTGGAGTCATATCTTCATAGGCCACTCGGTCTTTAGAGGGATCAAAGTCATTTAAATTGCCAAGCATAAACCGTATGGTGTTGCGAAATCTGCGGTACGTATCTGAAATCTGCCGAATCATCTCTTTGCCGATAGTCAGATCTTGGCCGTAATCTTCGTGCGCCACCCATAGCCGCAAAATTTCAGCGCCGCTCTCTTTGATGATCTCTTCGGGGTCCACGGTGTTGCCCAAAGACTTAGACATTTTGTAACCTTGAGCATCAGTGACAAAGCCATGGGTGATCAAAGTTTTAAATGGGGCTTCACCATAGGCGGCCATGCTTGAAATCAAGCTAGTCTGAAACCAGCCTCGATGCTGATCGCTACCTTCTAAATATATATCGGCGGGAGTAGCCAATTCGTCTCTTCGCCTCTGCACAGCAGTGTGCGCCACTCCCGAATCAAACCAAACGTCTAAAATATCTTTTCCCGTTTTAAAGCTAGTGGTTCCGCACTTTTCGCAAGAGTGACCTTTAGTAAACTCGGCCGTCGAATTTGTGTGGTAGGCCTCGATGCCTTTTTGCGAACTTTCCATGGCGTCGGCCAAGCGATTCATGACCTCACTATTCACTAGCGGCGTCTCACATTTTTCGCAGTAAAAGACAGGAACTGGGACTCCCCAAATACGTTGGCGACTCAAGCACCAATCGGGAGAATTTGAAACCATCGATACAAGCCGCTGCTGACCCCATCCGGGTATAAATTTAATGTCTTTTTCAGTCGCCTCAAGGCACTTTTGCCTAAGCGGAAACTTTTCGTCGTCCAAGCGAACAAACCATTGCGGCGTCGCTCTAAAAATAAGCGGAGTTTTAGAGCGTGGATTGTGCGGGTAAGAGTGTTCGATCTCTTTGACCGAGACCAATTGGCCCAGTGATTTTAATTTTTCAACAATTTTAGGATTAGCGTCCCAAATTTTTTCACCAACAAATTCTGGCACTTCCTCTGTGTACTTGCCAGCGCCGTCAACGGGGCTGAGAACTGCCAGCCCATAGCGAAGGCCGGCCACATAATCGTCAAGGCCATGGCCAGGCGCCGTGTGCACAACTCCGCTACCGGCCTCTAAGGTAACGTGGTCACCAAGAATAACGAGAGAGGTGCGATCGATAAAAGGATGCTTCGCCTTCAAACGCTCAAGCTTTGCACCGATGACTTCACCCACGCTCTTTAATTTCAGGCCAGTTTCGGCTTCAACACTTTCTTTAAGGTCCTTGGCCAAAACCAAAATCTCAGAGCCCGTGTCAAAGTAGCCATAAACAAGAGAGGCATTGACGGCCAATCCGGTGTTGGCGGGAAGAGTCCAGGGCGTGGTTGTCCAAATCAAATAAGAAACGGGTTTCTTTTCGCTCTCAAGCCCAGGCAAGGGTGAGTCGGCCTTGAACTTCACGA
Organism: Bdellovibrionales bacterium; assembly: GCA_041738165.1. Classification (GTDB taxonomy): domain Bacteria; phylum Bdellovibrionota; class Bdellovibrionia; order Bdellovibrionales; family UBA1609; genus JALHOQ01. The sequence continues at coordinate 7,176 of JBGSQJ010000008.1, read as the reverse complement.
AGATCGATAAACTTTTATGTGGACGATACTCCACTTCGGCGGCGGCCAGTGCCGTTTGCAACGCCGGGCACCAGTAGACGGGTTTTTCGCCCCGATAAAAGACGCCATTTTCTAGAATTTTTGCGAGTACGCGAATCTCATCGGCCTCATATTGCGGGTGCAAAGTCAGATAGGGGTTTTGCCAGTCGGCCAAAACTCCCAACCTCTGAAATTGTTCTTTTTGAACGCCAACCCACTTCATGGCCTCTTCACGGCAGAGGCCCCGAATGTCGGCATCACTTAGCTCGGCCCTCTTAGCACCTAATTTTTTTGTGACATTGAGTTCGATTGGTAAACCGTGGCAATCCCATCCCGGAATAAAAGCGGCCTTGTAGCCCGCGAGATTTTTGTATTTGATGACGATGTCTTTGAGAACTTTGTTGAGAACTGTGCCTACATGGATCTTACCATTCGCGTAGGGTGGGCCGTCAGGCATAACAAATAGACCCTTTTTCGCGGGACGACTCATTATTTTTCTATACAAATCATTTTTGAGCCAGTCCGCAACACGTGCGGGCTCGGTTTGGGCGAGGTTGCCCTTCATCGGAAATTCAGTTTTCGGCAAAAGAACTTGCATTCAGGTCACATTCCGACGAGCGACTGGACCTGTCAAGGAAACAGACTGCGCGCTCGCTCCGCTCCAAGAGTAATTAAAAAGCGAATGGCCTCGGATTCATGGCTGAGGTTCAACCTCTGCTGAACCTCGCGGGCAATCGCCATCGAGCGCGCATCTATCGCCCAAGTGTCCGCACTAGGCCGTGGGGGGGCGCTAGGGGCGGGACTTGGTGGATTGGGTTGTGCCTGGGGGGGCGGATGGTTAAATAGCAAGTTTGTGTGGGGAGGCGATGAAAGATGATTCGACAAGCCGTGATTCGCAGTATGAGGAGCTGGCGTCATCGGCTCTTCAAACATCTTCAAATCTTGAGCTAGGTTTTTTAAATCGGCCTTGAAAACTTCTTGGCTCACCGGAGCATCGGCACCACCGTTTCGCTTTTGTGCCTGCAAGAAAAAACTCACGATGGTGTCGGCCGACTTGGCTCGCTCGCGCACGTTCACCGGCTGGTGTGAGAGCCATTCTATAGCCTTCACCAAGGTGTCGCGTGTGTAGGCCTGTGGAGCTAATGTAGAAGTAACCGCCATAGACAAAAGAGCCTAAGGTTGCCCTCGCCCCCTGCCAACGAAATTAGTACATAGAGAAATTTTAGTTCGCATAAAGACGAATTCTTTTGACTCCAAAATTACGCACAGACTTCTCCACGCGCAATCAACAGAGTTATCCACAGGATCAAGCTAAACTAGTCGGCGTAATCGCGGGCATTGATTCCGTATTTTTCGATCTTTCTAAGCAGGGTCTTTTTAGGAATATTGGCGTGCAGTGCAGTTTGATTGATTCGGCCCTTAAAAAGTCGCAGGGCTTTGACAATGAACTCGCGCTCGAACGCCTCTTTGTGCTTGTTGAAATCGAGCGGTTCTCCATCCAGGCTAAAAGTTCCGTCAGACTCAATGGCTTCGGACTCCGGTTCGGGGCTTGGGGCCAAATCCTGGGCCGTGCGAACCACATCAAGACTGTTTTCGCGAAGCTGCTGCTGCTGCGCCGAGAGCTCCGTGCCGGTCGATTCGAGTAGCGATTCCGGCAGTGAACTCACCTGAAGATTTTGCGTCTCTTCTAAGATAAAAGCGTGTTCAATGATGTTTTCGAGCTCGCGAATGTTTCCTGGCCAGTCGTATTTTTTTAGAACCATTAGAGCTTCAGGAGTGGCGGCTTGGATTCGCTTGCCCTGGGCTCGGTTGAACTTTTGGATAAAGAGACTCACAAGATGATCGATGTCTTCTCGGCGCTCGCTCAACGAAGGCAATTGAATCGGCATCACATTGAGTCGATAATATAAGTCTTCACGAAACATTGATTTTTTGATCATCTCTTCGAGCGGTCTATTGGTGGCGGCAATGATTCGCAAGTTGGTTTCAATCTCGCGATTGGCTCCGACAGGAGTGAAGACCTTTTCTTGCAGCACGCGCAGAAGTTTCACCTGCATTTGAACGGGCAAATCGCCAATTTCATCAAGAAATAGCGTGCCGCCCTCGGCGTATTGAAAGCGTCCAATTTTTCTTTGATCGGCGCCGGTGAACGAACCCTTTTCGTGTCCAAAGAGCTCACTTTCAAAAAGATTCTCTGGAATCGCCGAACAGTTGAGCGCCACAAACTTGCCATCTTTTTGGCTGGAGTTTGAGTGAATCGCTCGGGCCACCAATTCCTTTCCGGTTCCTGAGGCTCCTCGAATCAGTACGGGCGTGTCGACCTTGCTTAAGCGAGTGATGACGTTGAACACTTTGCGCATTTGGCTGGTTTGCCCAATGATCTCTCGTCCTTTTTCGATTTGAATCGCAAACGAAGCAGAGGCCTGTGAAATCAAATTCAAGGCATTCAAGGACCGATCGACCATGTCGACCAGATCTTCACTTTGAATGGGTTTTGAGACGTAATTGAAAGCCCCTTCTTTGACGGCTCTTACGGCGTCGTCAATGTTGGCGTAGGCAGTTAAAATCAAAACCAAGATCGAAGGATCATGCTCTTTCACTTTGCGAAGGGCCTCAAGCCCCGTCATGCGCGGCATATCAACGTCGAGCAACACCACGTTATAGGTTTTGGCTTTTACCTTTTCGACGGCGTCTAAGCCATCTACGGCCTCATCCACCGAAAATCTGCCCGTAGCAGAGAGTGCTGCAGATACGCTGAGACGAAGACCTGGGTCATCGTCACAAACTAGTATATTCAGCATGTCGTTCTCCTTTTTGATCAGCGGGATGCGCTGGTGGGTTTAGGTCAATTGGCAATTTAATAGTAAAGGTGGAGCCGCTTCCTAAAACGCTCTCGGCTTCAATTGAACCGTTATGAAGCTCAACGAAGTAGCGCGCCAAATATAGCCCTAGGCCGTTGCCGAGCGTGGTTTGGCGCAGCTGTTCACCGCGATAAAAACGCTCAAAAATCGTTTGCAGTTCATTTTGCGAAATGCCGGGGCCTTGATCGGCCACTTGAATGACCACTTGGTCGCCAATTTCCTCTGAAGAGATCAAAACCTGTGAGTCCTCGGGTGAGTACTTGATGGCATTTTCAATGATATTGCAAAATACAGTTTCTAAAAGGCTTGCATCAACCTTGACGCTAAAAAGAGGCTCAAGCTCGGTGTGAATACGAATGTTCTTTTTATGAGCTGTGTGTTCGAACTTGCGAATGGCCTGTTTGAGAATTTGATTCACGTCGCGCGAGTGCCTGTCGAGCTTCATATCTTTGCTCTCGATTCTTGAAAGCGACAATATAGAGCCGATGAATTCGGTGAGTTCATGCGAAGACTCTGTGATGCGGTCGAGTGCTTCGCTTTGTTGTTCACTCAAGGAGGAGCGATCCTTGCCAATGAGCTCAGTCATTCCCTGAATCCGTGCGAGCGGAGTTTTCAAATCATGCGACATCATTCGCATAAAATTGGATTTCAACTCTTCGACTTGTGTTAAAAGTCGATTTTTTTGATAATACTCCCAGCTCTTTCTGTTTTCGACAATCAGCCGGTACGGGATCACAAAATAGTAGCCAATAAACAGAGCCACTAATGGGTGAGCCAGCGGCATCACCCAGCCCGTCAAGTTGAACAGGGTCCACGCGGCAAGAATATAGGTCATCGCCGAGAGCCCAAGCAAAAGCAGGCCTTCGGTGGGCCGTAGCGACATGACCACGTAGACGGTCAATATAGAAATTAAAAAAGTCAAAACGAGCCTAACCCAATCGGGCAAAAATATTGGCGCATCGTCTTTTATAAGAGTGTCCAAAGAGTTGGCCTGCATTTCGAGGGCGCTAAGAGCCAAGAGGTCTTTGCTGAGCGGTGTGGTCACATAATCTCCCGCCGCCTCTAAAGTGTCTCGCCCAATAAACACGGTTTTATTTTCAAAAACTTTTGGATCGACGCGGCCCTCGAGTACATCGACAAATTCATATTTGGGGTAGCTACCAGGGGTTCGATAGCGAATTCGCAACTGCTCCGAATCGAGCAACGAAAAGACGCCTGAGTAGTCAGACATTTTCGAGATACCATTGAAAGTTTTGGCAAGTCTTGGTTGAAGAGTCAGATTGCCTTCGTAGCTTAAAATCATGCGTCTCGTAACGCCGTCTTTGGCCATCACCGCGCGGTCGGCAGTTTTAGGCGCCGGCAAAATCTCAACAGGCTCAAAGGGGGCGGGCAGAGGGTTGAGTTGATTCATTCCCGTTTTAGGAAGGTCATTTTCTCCGAAGATTAAAGGCAATTGTGTCGCAATCCCTGCCATCACACTTAAATCATCAAATGAGCCATGAACAGTTGAAGGGTTGATTAAAGTCACGGTTTGGCGAGGTTTGGCTTCCTCGAGCTTTTTAAGTACGAGAGCCCAGTCCAAGGCTTCGGGTTCACGTTGAAGAGCTTCGAGCGTTTTGTGAGAAATAGGCAATAATACGATCTGGCCAGAGGTATCTGGTTTGGGGCTGAAGCGTTGAAGATAGTCGTAGGTCGCAGACTCGAGCAGATCCAACTGAAAGGGTGACAACAAAGCCGTGATGCCCACCGCGATTGAAAATCGAATCAGGTGAGTCATCCATTTGTACTTCATGCTCTCTCCTTGAGCTTTGGGGCCAGATGGTTGCTTAAGGGTAAAAGCAATTTAGAAGCCATAAGCAAAGGCGCCAGCTCAAGCGTACAGTGTCAGATTGACACCGAGAGGACAATGTTTTGGGCAAAGACTATAGAGATTTCTAAGCTGTCTAAAGGAATGACAGTTGCCAACCAAGTGGAGTCTGGCCAGCCATTTCAACTCAGCTTAAGCTGAAGGGAGGTAAAAAATTCAAAATAGGGGAGCGAAACTTATAGGAAATGCCCATTTTGCTCGATTCATCTAAAGCCTGAAGCTCAACAGTATGGGGGTATAGAGATGAATTTCTCAAAGTTAACAGCGGTGAGTCTTTTGCTGAGTGTTTCGGCGCAAGCGTGGAGCGCCTCGATTTTTTACGGGGCAATTGAGTCTAAAGAAACTCAGAACGAATTTTGCCATGTGTCGGTCTCTGTTCCTCAGGTGGCATCTGCTCAGGGGCAAGAGTTGGCTCCCGGCCTATTGATGCTCAACAACCAGTGGGGTGAGCAGCTAGAATCTGAAATGGCTGATTATAAGAATGCAGTTTCAGAGCCAGAAGCTTGCACCGACTTTTTCAATTCCTATCAGGCTAACCTTGATTTTACAGTTGCGACGCCCTTGAGTAGCCGAATCGCCTCGGTCGTGCAATCTTACTACTACTTCACCGGCGGCGCTCACGGCAATGGGGCCAGCTTAGGTACGACCTTCGATTCACAAACCGGAGAAGTCTACCGAGACATGTCGGCGTTTTTCGAAGACAGCGGTCTTGAGACATTCAAGGCGAAGCTCGAAGAAAGATTGAAAGAGCAATACAAAGATGGATTTGATCCGGAATTTGGTTGGATTCAGTGGAAAGATTCGATGAAGAGTATGAGTGACATCGGCAACTTTTACTTCGATGCCGACGGGCTCGTTATCTATTTTAATAGTTACGACATTGCGCCATACGCCGCAGGTCCCATGGACATCGTGTTTTTCTGGTGGGAACTTTCAGAATTAGGCCTGAAAAAAGAAGGGCCGGCGCTGTATTTGCCAAAGGGTGAATAGGATCAATGCAAAACGGCCACTTGAGTGGCCGTTTTCATTTGTCGCACAGATTATCGACTGATCGCTTGCACAATTGCAAAATATTAAAATGGACCATCTTCAGTCTTCACTGGATCGACGCTCACTTCAGTGTCAGAGATATTTGTAGAATCTGTGGAGCTTGTTGACTCAGTGTCTTCTACTGCATTGTCGATAGATTTTTGAACTGAGAAGGTCACCAAAATCTTGCGAATCAGAGTCACATCGTTGCTGGCGTCGGCAATCGACTCGTCGACTGCGAAAAGGGCAGATACGCGATCTCCTGAGCTGCGAAGCTGAACCAATACGGCTTTGCCGTCGTTCGTTTTGGCGCTGAACTCACCTTTTGAGCTGGCTGTTGAACCAGAGAGAACATCTAGCAAGCTGGGCTTTACGGCATTGAGGTCTCTTGCAGCACTCAAAGAGTTGATGACTTTTGAGCCAGAAGCTTCAGAAAAAATCTTTGAAACGATCAACACGGGGGCTGAGGCTTCAGCCAGGGGAAACACTGGTTTTTCGTTTTCTTTTTTCAGTTCAAACACGGCCGGAACTTCGATCTCTCTGCCCTTGTCGATAAAATCTGCGATCAAGCCTTTTTCAGCATGGTGAATCTGGTTCATGCCAAGACTCGATTCTTGTTCGTTGGCCGAAACTGTGCTTTGGCTTGACGCGCGAACTTCATTTTGATTTTTAAGGTGTTGGTAGGCTATGTAGGTAGACGCTTCAACAAGCGTGTAGGTTCCAGCGGCCAATTCATCTTTGCCGATCACTGCGCCCGAATTTTCGACCAATTGATCAAATTCACTCGTGATGGTTTCAAAGGCCTCGGTTTGCTTGGCGAGTTCATCTTGTTTCTTTTTGGCCTCTTCTTCGGTTTCTTTGGTTTGATCGGCAGGAGTTCCGTCAGGTTGACCCTCGCCGGCTTTTTTAGCGTCCTCGGCCTTTTTGTCTTCTGCGGCCTTTTTCGCGGCAGCGTCGCCTTCGGATCCCTTAAGGATTCGACTGTTACGTGTGCGTGACTTTTTACCATCTCCGCAGCCATTTAGTGCCGCAGATGCAGATACAAAGACCAATGCCATGAGCAGCGATTGAACGCGTGCAGTTTTCATAAGGACTAACTCCTAATTAGGGTTCCTGTATTCAGATTTTCCAAACTCTAGTTAGTTCAAGAGGTGTGCCGCAAAAGAGACAGGCTTAATTTTGATTAGGGGACAAAAAGGGGGTTCGGGGTGACAATACTCGTCGCTCAAAGATCGAGCGGTGACTCTTTGTGACTCCGAAGGGATTCTTTATGAAATTTAGTGGAAATGAGTAAAATCAAATGGATAGGTTATTTTTGTTTGATTTTTATGCAGTAATGATGGGTGACGTTGTTTGCGGTTAGTTAAATCATGAATTTTCTTAAATAAAATAAATCACGGT
>JBGSQJ010000369.1:0-2703 GCA_041738165.1 Bdellovibrionales bacterium | reverse complement strand
TTCGGAACCTGGCACCTAAATATCGCCGAGGTAGTTCTTTAGGTAATGAGCGCAAAGATCGCGGGCGCGGGCCTGCGTCTCAGGCGTAAAAACAATGCTCTCGTGTTCACTCAACGGCTTTGCAAGCAACGGCGTAAAGGTGGCATCGCCCGGAAGCACACCCTGCCCTGCGAGCAGTTTCAATTCAAAGCTCAAACGAAGTTTGTTTAAATCACTCGACACTTCAAGGGCGCTGAGTGAATTTCCTAAGAGATTAAAAACTTCAGGTGATTCGACAAGACCGTGACCTGAAAGCTTTTGAATGGTTTTTAAAAAGTAAAATGCCAGCTCGAGCCGGTCATAATCTTGTCTGATTTTTTGAAACTCTCTGACCACATCCGCTTCTAAAAGCATGTAGAGCGAGTCTTCATCTTTTTGATATTTGTCTTTGTAAGTCACTTCGATGTAGTGAAGCGGCTCGAGAACCCCGCCCGCAAAACGCTTTTTGCTTTTGGCCGCGCCTTTACCAAAGAAACTCATGCGCGTGCCTTCAGAACTAAGGCCGTGCACGATCAAGTCGGCTTCGCTGTGGCGGATGGTTCGGAGTACAATGATTTTGCACTTGCGGTTCATATTGGTTTCAAGCTCTCAGACGTAGATCTAAAATAATTTAGGAGCTGGTCACTTCGGTCAAATGGGAAGCTTCTTCGAGATCGTGAGGTTTTCGCCGTTTCAAGTAAGCCACCGCGCCCAGGAGCCCCATACTCACCACGCCCAGCTGGTAGGCCGTGATCGCATTGGTGCCAAAGCTGGTTTCATGGCCCAGGTAGGTAGAGAACAAAAAGTGAAAAGCCACCTGACCAACTCCGATACCGGCTGGTGAAATCGGTAAAGCGGTCACCACAAATCCCATGGGCACAGCAAACAAAACGGCATTCCAAGTTACCCCTGTTTCACCCACGACCACGGCAAAGAGATAAAAGAAAGTCATGGTGAAAACCTGTGCGCCTAAGCTTACCAGAACTGAAGCGCCGATCATCGGCCGGTTTTGCCCAAAGCGATGTATAGCTTCAATCAATGTGCCTACGGGTTTGATTTTGCGCCCGAGATAATCGATTCCAGTCAGCATCGAGAGCCGCTTAGAAAACGTCACAGTGAAAAATGACGTCATCGCCATAAACACCAAAAAGCAGCTGATCGCCACCCAGCGAATTTGCTCGTGACCCATTACAAATTTAAAGTCCACAATCACCGCGATGAGGGTCAGAATAAAAAACGAATAGAGCCCAAGCACGCGGTCAATGGCGATAGACAAAATAGCATCTACCTTGCGCTCGGGATGGTCGCCGATCAAATAGTAACCTCGTACCAAATCGCCGCCCACGGCGCCCGGAAGTGCGAAGTTAAAGAAAATTCCGATTAAATAAAGCGATAATCCATAACCAACCGGAATCTCAAAACCGCGAGTTCTCAGTAGCAAAATCCAGCGCCAAGCTGCCAATACCGTATTGCCCGCAACCAGCGTGAACGCGACAGCCAGATTAAAGGGAGTCATCAATGACCATAGTTTCGAGAGATCTAGATGGCCGGAATAGATCATATACGTGATGAGCCCAGCGGCTAATCCGACTTTCAACACTATAGAAATGTAAGACTTAAGTTTTGACGCCATATTTCACTTTACTTGGCAAAAAAAATACCGCTAATTTAGCCATCTGTCCAAAGGAGAGTGACAATGAAAATCGCCATTCTTGGAACCGGCTATGTAGGCCTCGTTGCCGGGGTCGGATTTGCTGATGCGGGTCATGATGTGATCTGCGTGGACTCGAATTCCAGCAAAATCGACACTTTGAAATCTGGTCAGGTGCCCTTTTACGAACCTGGTTTAGACGACCTATTTCAGCCCAACTCGGCGAGAATGACGTTCACCATGGATATTGGCGAAGCGGTTCGCCAATCCAGCGTGATTTTTGTTGCCGTGGGGACGCCCGAATTGCCTGATGGATCGGCCGATATGGACCCCACATTCAAGGCGCTTGGTGAAATCTGCCAGGCTGCCGATGCGCCCAAAACCATTGTTTTAAAGAGCACTGTGCCAATTGGCACTGCGCGCAGGGTGATGAGCTTTTGCAAAGAAAACTGTGCTCACGAAATGGACATCGTCAACAACCCAGAATTTCTGCGCCAAGGGGCCGCGGTTGATGACTTTTTAAAGCCAGACCGCGTGGTCATTGGCTGCGCCAGTGAGTCAGCCAAAGCGGTCATGAAGGAGCTCTACGACCCGTTCGTCAATCGCCAAGGCGGAAACAAACCTATTTTATTTATGGACAACACCTCAGCTGAGATGACGAAATACGCGGCCAATTCATTTTTGGCTCTCAAAATTTCGTTTATCAATGAGCTGGCTCTACTTGCCGATCGGCTCGGCGCTGATATCGAGAGTGTGCGGGCGGGATTCACCTCGGATTCACGAATCAACCCGGCATTTTTTAATGCCGGAATTGGTTACGGCGGTTCGTGCTTTCCCAAAGACGTGCAGGCGCTGGAACGAACGTCGCGCCAGAACGGTTATGTGCCGAGAATTCTCGAAGCGGTGGAAGCGGTCAATGCGCGGCAGAAGCAGAAGCTGCCCGAGCTGGTGATGCGCCACTTTGGCGGCAACATTGCCGGTCGTACGTTCGCCGTCTGGGGACTGGCGTTCAAGCCGAATACGGATGACATGCG
>JBGSQJ010000355.1:0-1705 GCA_041738165.1 Bdellovibrionales bacterium | reverse complement strand
GTGAAAATCTGGGACTGTCGTGCAACGGTGTAGAAGAAATTCTTGAGTCCGAACCCCTCTGATCTGAGTTCCAAAATAACGAACCCGCACGAAACGGGAAAGGATCAAGCCCATTTTGAACCCACTTTTAATTCTTATTCTTGTCTTTTCTGGATTTTTCTTTGCTGTCGTGGACTGGCAAAAAAACTCGGCGAGCGTTGCCGCCGATACTGGGGGCGAAGTTGTAAAAAGGCCTGAAGCGCATGTGGCACCCACTCCCACCATTAGGCTTTCAGACGTGAAACCGAAATTAAATAAGATCCGGGCGGCAATCCGGCCCGCGGCTTCATTGCCTAAGATCGAGCCCATGGCTAAGCCGTTGGTGGCGTCGCCGTCTAAACAGCCGGCACAAGCAGGCGGCTTTGATCTTGGCCGACTAAAAAGAGGCGCAGAGTCTTTGAGACCATTTTTAGATTATCGTCCGCCGCAAAAGATAATGGTTTTTGAACCGGGCAAGGTCGAAGAAATTTTGCCTGAAATCAAATCTACGAATCAACAAGACGCGAATCTCTATTTGGCTTCGAATGAGGCCGTCGAAAGTGTGAAGCAGGCGCGCTCGGGACAATCGCAAAGGCAAGGTCTGAAAAATGATGAAGGCGCTAAAGAGCTCAAGGGCAGTGACTTTGAAGTGGTTTGGTTCAGGCCCGGCCGCGATGACAATCAAGAGCGCATGATTCCGGCTAGTGAGGATTATCGCCAATCTTTGAGAGGCCCTGATTACACGTTTATCAAGGTCGATGAGCGAGACGAGGAGGCGATGTATGCGCTTTTGTCGCGTGTCTTGTCGCTGGGTCATGGTGGTGAGCTGATGATCAAAGTGAAAGATAGTGGATACTTGAGTGATGGTTCAGGTGCCGATTTTAAAATTTTTGAAAACGCCTTTAGAGTGAGTGGAAACTACGTTTATCAAGAATTTGCTGAGGTTGGCGTCTCAATGTCTTTAGAGCCGGGTAGCTTTCGTTGGTTTGATTGCAATCCAGATCAGGGTGTTCTTTATGGCTGCGTTGGGGCTGTGCCTAGCTATGAGGGCGGAGATCTGTTTGATCTAGGTGATGTGAAACTGGAGCAAGCGCGCTACATATGGATTCGCGATTTGGGACATAATAAAAATCTCGTCTCAAAAGATGGCCCTCGCTATCCAACTGAAGGCGCCGATCTAGATGCGATAGAACTGATTCACGCTTATAAAAACGAATAATTTGGAAATTGAACAAGGAGAATGAAAAATGAAAACTTTGATCGCTTTGATTGCATGTGGACTCTGCGGGATTGAATCAACAGCTTTGGCTGCCACGAGCGACTTTGATGTGGCGTTCACTGGTCTCGAAGCCGCGTTCGTTGATCAAACGAACGCTTCGAGACTTTTTGTTTTTGATGGGGCAACTCAAATGGCAGGATTTAAAAAGTTGAATTCTGAGTCCAAACTGGTTGAAGACAGTGGGCCACTTGCCCGCCTTAAAGTTTTAGACCCTGATTGTGAGCCGAAGTCTCAAGTGACCATGCAGATGGGCTCTCAGCGAACGGGGATGACGCTGGCCTATCCATTTATGGTTGGGGTGGGCTGGGCATGCCTGATCGACAAATCGGCCGGCAACATTCGTTTGCTCAAAGACTTTGCGAGTGAGCTTCCTGAAAACGCTTTTTCGGTAGTTTATGCGGGGCAAAC
>JBGSQJ010000343.1:0-1707 GCA_041738165.1 Bdellovibrionales bacterium | reverse complement strand
AGTGTGACGAATCAAAATTTTGTCGCGAACCCTAAACTCCTCCAGCTCGGTCGCCAATTTTGTCCGCAGATGCAGCGGCACATTTTCTGCGCATAGATGTCGCGGCCAGGTTAGTTTATTGAGATTGAGAGCTAAGGCGCCGTGCTCTCCATGAAAGCTTCTGACGAATTCATAAAGAGGCACAACCTGGTCAATATTGTAACTCGACAAAGTAAAATTCAATTCGATGCGAGCATAAGGAAGTGCCTTTCGCAGTCGAATTAGATTTGTAACAACGTCGTCAAAGCGTCCCGGATAACGCAGGAAATTAAACCGAGTCCCGATCGCATCAACCGATACGCCGACGTTTGGCGAAACAAATCGCTTTAGAGCATCCGCAAGTCTAGGGCTGTAGACGGTAAGATTGGTATTTAGAGCGACGCTGCAGTCATCATGCAGAGCCTCTATAAAGGGAACCAATTTTGGCATGAGCATAGGCTCTCCGCCACTCAGATAAACATGCCGAAGTGTACTTACTTTGGCATTGAGATCGGACCAGGCCCGGTCGCTCCAGTTCGCCAAGCCAACGCTTGAATCAACAAAGCTTGGCAACGCACTCTCAGCCTGAAGACGCTGATTCTCGCTTTGAATTTTCGAGCTATAACTTGAATTGCACGTGACACACATCATGTTGCATATATTGCCCGGCCTTAAATCTACGGATTGAAGAACTGGCGAGTCTAAAGAGAGAGTGAATTCCTTTAAAATAGCGCGATCTCTGATGCGCTTCGACAACAATCCCTGCTTTTCACGACGGTAACAGCCCTTACAAGCGTCAACCTCTTCACCGCGCAGAAGTTGGCCCCTAATTTCGTTCAGCTTTTTGCTCTTCCACCAAGCATCCAAATCGATATCTTCAATGGTCTCGCTAAACTCATCAGCTTCACAACACAGCCGGTAGTTTCCGCGCGCAAGAGTCGCAACGCTTACAAACGGGTAAGCACAAAAGGTTTTGGAGTTTGTGTCGAATTCGCTATCGCCCAAGGTCATTGCTCTTTCAAAATATTTTTGAAGATAGTCAACGTTTCTGGCCGGGCGGGATTAAGAACTTCAGAAGGAATAATAACCACTCTGCCCCTGCCTTGTTTCACAACCCCAAAAACCGCGTAGGTATTTGGTGGCACTTCTTTAACTGTGTGATTAATCACGCCATCAATGGCTTTGTCATCTGAGGCTTGCCAATCACAGCATCCGTCATAAGGCTTCTGCCAAATGTATTCGCCAACGGCGATAATTTCTGTGCGGGCACAATCGATACTTGGATTGTCAAAACAGTATCTATTGTCTTTCCGCACTTTCAACATGGCCCCAGGTGACCACGGAACGATTTCCCCCAGTTTAGGTTTCTGGTTTTCCCATTTAACCCCGCGAAAAAATCGGTGCGACCTATCCACTACTTTCATCTGCACCCTTTTATCGGTCGAAAGTCCGATTCCATATTCAAGCGAGACGCCAAAGAAATTTTCCAGGTCCACGGCGGAGGATGAAAAAACGGCCAGCTGACTAGGGTCCGTTTTGAGCATCGGGTCCGTCGCGGGATCAACAAAAAAGCGAAATGACGAACGATCCTCATTCCAACGTACAAATCGAAATGCAAACTCTGTTGCCATAAGAAGAAGCGTGCCCCCACCCTTCACATAATCCTGTAGAAAGGTAATTTGCTGAGCT
>JBGSQJ010000309.1:0-16872 GCA_041738165.1 Bdellovibrionales bacterium | reverse complement strand
CGAACTCGTCACTTCGCGGCGAACTTACTACCGCTATTTATCGGGCTTCGCCCCAAGCGAATTTCAATTTAGGAAGTGTCGGTGAGTAGATTTAATTAGGTGAGAAAATTTTAAATTGGTGACGGCCAAAAAGCAGGATTTGCATTCATAGGCGCTGCAGACGAAATCCGTGATTAGTTGGAGTTAAGCTTTCACATTTTTGGACTTGTCCGCCACTCAGTTTGGAATCGGCCTAGTTATTTTGAGCGTTCATTCCTTTGATCCAAGTGACACCCGTAGCCAATATTTTCAACGAATTCAATTTTGCCTGACAATAGGTTTTTTTCTTCTGGCAAAACTTCGCCATGGGAGATACTTATCAAAACGAATAAAGAAAAAAATATGGAAATTTTGATCACTCAACCCTCCTAGAGATTCACATCTCAGCTAAAAATTGTTTTCAAATAAATCCCAATAATAAACGACGCTAGAGTCAAAATTGCTGTTCTTTCGCTACCTAGCGATTTAATTAGGCGTGACATACTTACAGGACACCTTTAAAACGGCCATCTACCCTTAGGAGTATCAAATGTCTAATAGACACAAAGAGATGACCAATATGCTATCGATCGCTCTCACGATGAGTTGTATTTCTATACTCTTAAACTGTGCCAGCGCTCTAGGCGTATCAAATAGGGCTTGGGCCATCAGTCAGTCTGAAAAATTTGTCCCTTGCGCTGCAAACTCAAAGAGACGTGAATCTAGATCAAATGAATTGCTCCAAATAGTTGAAGAAGATCAAAAGGACAGGCAACCACCGATTGACTGGAATATTGTCTCCCCTAGAGATGAAATCCGTGCAAAAAGAGTTGCCGAAATTTTTGCCGAGGGATGTTTTCAAAGCGCCGAAGACTATGCCTCGGCGGCGCTAGTTTTTCAGCATGGAACAGTTCCGGACCATTATTATCAGGCGTTTCTTTGGGCTAAGAAATCCGTAGATCTTGGCAAAGAAGAACAATCCAATATGGTGGCGAACGCTGTTGATAGGTATCTGATGAGTATTGGTCATAAGCAGCTTTTTGCGGCGCAAACTTTTCGTAGTGGCCCCGATCAATGCGTATGCCTTGGAGATACCGAATTGGGGTTTCCCGACCATTTAAGAGTTGAATACACTGGTATGTCATTAAGCGATAGAATCTCTGCTGTAAAAAAACGAAATGAGCTTAATCCAATTTGCTCGGAGGTAGTTTACTGTTCTGGGAAGCTGAGTCCACCTCCAAAAGGTTTGTTCCCGAATATTTGGTAGAGAAAATACAAATTGATTCCCGAATAGATCTTGGGCTCTCGAACTTCATGGAGAGCCCATTTCTAGAAGTGGCTCTCTAAGCACAATTTCTATCTCTGATTCTCGCTTTGTTTCTCGACTATGTATCACGGTTTTATTTCACATGTTTATTTCACATGTTTATTTCACAGCTTTGTTTCGACAAATAGGTTCAGCGTCTTACCTGAGAATAGTTTTTGCGAAAAACTGTGACACCAAATTATTTTTCGCGTCACACACATTTCGCGTCACATTCATTTCAAACATTTCGCAATTCACACTTGACAGGATTTCGACGGATTTTTGTGTCTACACTTCCCACTCATAAGATGCGAGCCGTGCAGGTTTTAAACATCTCAGTTGAACATTAGCGCCGCTGTCTCGAAAAACACCGGGTCCACCTGATTTACGGTTTTAACTCTCAACAAACAACAAACTCGGGCTTAGAAATGCCTTTTTAAAACATGAGTTATATTGCCACTTATCGGAGGTGCGAATGAACAATCGAGAAGTCGGCGAAAAACTTGGCGAGCTCACTCGCGAAGAACGAAGAATCACTCACGAGATCTTAGAGCTCATCAATCTTGCACGAGAAAGACGCGCCTACTTGGAACACGGTTTTTCGAGTCTGTTTGACTGGCTGGTAAAAGGGTTTGGCTATTCTCATTCGGCAGCCTATAGACGAATCGAGGCCGCAAAAGTTTTAAAGTCGGTTCCTGAGACGGCGCGAAAACTTCAATCGGGAGAAGTTAACCTCACCACACTCAGTAAAGTTCAGACGGCCATTCGAAATCAAGAAAAGTCTACGGGCCATAAAGTGGCTCTTGATACAAAAAGAGAAATCATCAATAAGATCAAAAATAAATCGGCCAGAGAGACGGAGCAAATCTTGTGTGCAGCTCTGCCCGAATTTGCCTCGAGCACGACTCAAGAACGTCGAACTGTGATAAATGAAAAATCAACCCGCCATTCGCTCAACTTTTCTATTCAAATGAGCGAAGATCTTAGACGCGCCAAAGAGCTGCTTTCGCATAAGTTCCCGAACCCATCAGACGCCGACATCGTGGCCTTTGCGCTTAAGTTTCTATTAGATAAATCAGATCCGCTGAGAAAGACCAAAGTTGGCCAACCTTCCGCTGCGGCATCGAAGAGCGTCATAAGGCGATCTCTCATTCAAGCTAGCCAAGGTGGCTGCAGCTTTAAGGACCCTATGACGGGGCGGACGTGCGGCAGTCGCCATCAAGTTCAGATCGATCATATTTTGCCAAAGGCGCTTGGCGGCACAGACGATCCAGAAAATTTGCGGCCCCTATGCCGCCAGCACAATCTGCACATGGCCGAGGTGACATTTGGCAAAACCCATATGGCGCAGTTTCGAAATGCTGAGAGGTAGGTCCTTGCAATGATCACTTGCCACTAAGGTTCACCGAATCCTGCTAAAGGATTCGGCGATCGGTGATTCAATTTGCTTTTCAGTAATAAATCGAAAGCTACCTTGTTAAGGAAAAATCACTTTCTTTTAGACTTCGCCGCGGTTGACTTGTCATCTGCGGATTTCGCTGCAGAGGATGTCGCCGCAACAGAGGCTGACGTGGTGGCCGCAGAACCTGATGCCGCAGGCATAGCTGACGCCGACGCTGCTGACGCTGACTTTTCGATTAGCGCTTCGACCGCACCAGCTTTCTTAGCCAGATTTTTAGGGCCAATGTTGTTGGCCTCTAAAATGCGCTGGCGAAGCTCAACCATAAGTTCGGGATGCTCTCGCAAATAGACTTTGGCCTGATCGCGGCCCTGCCCCATGCGCTCACCTTTGATCGAATACCAAGCTCCAGACTTTTCAATCATCTCGTGCTTTACGCCCAAATCGAGAACATCGCCCTCAGCCGAAATACCTTCACCATACATAAGGTCAAATTCGACCTTCGCAAAAGGCGGCGCCATTTTGTTCTTCACCACTTTGACCGCAGTGCGGTTACCCACGACTTGCTCGCCCGACTGAATCGCACCAATGCGGCGAACATCTAAGCGAATTGAAGAGTAAAATTTCAAAGCGTTACCGCCCGTGGTGGTTTCGGGGTTACCAAACATCACACCGATCTTCATACGAATTTGGTTGATAAATATCACCAGCGTCTGACTGCGCGAAATCGCCGCGGTCAATTTGCGCAAAGCCTGCGACATAAGCCGCGCTTGCAGACCCATGTGGCTATCGCCCATTTCGCCTTCAATTTCAGCGCGCGGAGTGAGCGCCGCCACCGAATCGACGACCAAAACATCGACCGCGCCTGAACGCACCAGTGTCTCAACGATCTCAAGTGCTTGCTCACCCGTGTCGGGCTGAGAGACCAGCATCTCTTCGATATTCACACCTAATTTTTTGGCATAACCCACATCTAAAGCATGCTCGGCGTCCACAAAAGCGACACTGCCGCCGGCCTTTTGCGCTTGCGCCACACAGCTCAAAGCCAAAGTGGTTTTACCTGAACTCTCTGGACCATAAATTTCAACGATTCGCCCTTTTGGCAAACCACCGATTCCCAAACCGATATCGAGCCCTAAAGCTCCGGTGGAATACACGGCCACATCGTCATAGAGACTTTGACCGCCGCCCAATTTCATAATTGAGCCTTTGCCGAATTGCTTTTCTATCGAAGCAATTGCGAGCTCAAGGGCTTTGCCCTTGTCTGAGTTTGAAGTTGTTGAACCTGATTCCATCTTTGTGGCCATTGTTGCTCCTTAGTTTTGTTTCACCCACTTCAACCCAGCGGCCATCTCATCGCACTTAGCAAAAAATCGAAAGCAAAAAGCGCAGCTTGGCGCTGGATGTCTTGGCGACTTAAAGTCGGCTGAAACTGTTTACGCACGCAGGTTTCAAGACCTGGGCCAGCCAGCCCGAAGCACACAGTGCCAACAGGCTTATCCACAGATCCGCCGCTCGGACCGGCCACTCCCGTCAAGCTGACGGCCCAACTCGAACTGAGTACGTCTCTTGCGCCTTGAGCCATGGCCTTGGCGACTGGCAAACTCACCTCGCCATGGGCCTGAATCAGGTGCATAGGAACATGAAGTACGTCGGTCTTCACTTCCGCCGAATAACTCACGACCGAGCCCGAAAAAAAATGTGACACTCCGGGTTGAGAGCCAATCCAGCTCGAGAGCAAGCCCGCCGTGCAGCTTTCGGCAAGGCCAACAGACCAGCGACGTCGCTCACAAATTTTGGCCAGTTCGGCCACCCGAGATTCAATCTCACGGGAGAGTTCCATAGATATTCTTCCCCTATCCAATAACGGCTAAAAACTGAGAGCTCACTCCGCTCTGCAACCAAATTTGCAAGATCACATTGGCCAAAATGCCAGCCAGAATGTCGTCGGCGACCACTCCGATTCCACCCTTAATTTTTCGATCGACATAAGAAATCGGAAACGGTTTGAGAATGTCCAAAAAACGAAACAACGCAAAACCTGCCAAGAGATAGCCCCAAGTAAATGGCACCAAACTCATGGTCACCAAAAAGCCCGCCACTTCGTCCAGCACAAACTCTTTGGGGTCAGAACTTTCTGACACATGATCCACATAGACCTGAGCCACCAGCATGGAAATCGCCGTGAATCCCCAAGCGAAAACCAGCCCATAAAGGGGGGCCAAAAACTGCATGGCCCAGACCAAAGGCAACGCGCCCAAGGTGCCCCAGGTGCCCGGCGCTTTGGGAAGTAAACCCAAGCCCCACCATAATCCTGACCAACGAACCAATTTGATTAGCATAGAAGTTTAAGTTAACTAGCACGATCTCTAGTTCTAAGTCCAACTGACAGAAATTCAAAAGGCACGTAAACTTAAAACCAGCAATGACTCTTGAAGAAATCTTAAGGGCCGCCGCCGCCAAGGGCGCATCGGACATTCATTTAAAAGCTGGAATCGTGCCGGTCGCAAGGCGCATGGGCGCGCTCAGACCATTATTTTCAGATCACCCGGCGTTAACTGGAGAAGAGATTGAGCAACTCGCTGTGGCCACCATGAACACGGCGCAAGTGGCCACCTTTAGAAAAAACGGCGAAATTGATTTTGGCTTAGGAATCAGTGGTCTTGGTCGCTTTCGCATCAATCTCTTTAAGCAGCGGGGCACGGCGCGCCTAGTAGCCCGCATTATTCCGTTTAAGGTTCCCGAGTTTAGCGAACTCGCACTGCCCGAGCGAGTGGCTCAGCTTAGCCAACTTGAGAGAGGTCTTTTGCTGGTCACCGGAATCGCGGGCTCAGGCAAGTCGACAACTTTGGCCGCGATTGTGGATGCCATCAATCGGCGCGACAACAAACACATTTTAACGATTGAAGATCCGATTGAGTACTTGATTCGTGACCGCAAAAGCATCATCACGCAAAGAGAAATCGGCGTCGACACGCACAACTTCAGTTCGGCGCTCAGAACCGGTCTTCGTCAAGACCCCGATGTGATTTTTATTGGTGAGATGCGAGACCGAGAAACCATCGAGACCGCCTTGGTGGCGGCCGAAACCGGACACCTCGTGCTTTCGACATTGCACACGATCGATGCCGTTGAAAGTATCAATCGCATTCTGTCGGCCTTTGAGGCCAACCAGCAAAATCAAATTCGCCTGCAATTGGGCTCAGTTTTGAGGGCCGTCATTTCGCAAAGGTTGGCACAGAAAAAAGACGGCACGGGCCGCGTGCCAGCGGTTGAAATCTTGATCAACACTCCGCGAATCAGGCAGCTCATTTGTGAGCCTCAAAACACGCACGAAATTCGCGAATATATTGAAGAGGGCCACGCGGCCTACGGAATGCAATCGTTTGACCAAAGCCTAATGGATCTACTCAACAAGGATCTCATCACTTTTGACGAAGCCTTGCTCCACTGCACAAGACCCGAAGACTTTCGCATTCGCTTTGAGGGCATCCAAGCCATGGACGGCAAAAAGTGGTCCGAAGCCGGGAATTATGATATTCAGGTGAATGAGAAGTGGAAAGAAGTAACCGAAATTGAAGTGTTATTGCCAATAGATGCAAAAAGATCAAAGCGCTCCGGACGCAAATCCTAACCGGAATGAGTTTAACCGAGCCCTAGACCGAATTGCCTACTATTTGGCGGCCAGAGATCACTCTCGCTATGAACTCACTACAAAACTTTCTAGAGCGTTTACCCCAGAGGTAATTGAACAAGCATTGGCTGAGGCCGATGCCCGAAACTGGCTAGTCGATGAGTGGGAGATGGCTCGGCGCGCCGCCGAGTCTCTGGTTCGAAAAAACAAGAGTCTTACCTACATCGTTGGACATATACGCAAACGCAAGCTTCCAACCGAGGCCGCCGCAGACCTGGATGAAGTGGACTCAGCCGCTCAGCTTTTGATTCGAAAATTCAAAAGTGGCAGCCGAGATCAAAAAACTCGCGAGAAGGCCATTCGCTTTTTGATGTACCGAGGGTTTCGAGGTAACACTATTCAAAGCGCTCTCGCTCAGTGGAGCCAAGATTCGGGATCAGAAGAGATATGAAAAGCCAAGACGTCCGCCAATCGTTTATTGAGTATTTCAAAAACCTCAAACATGAGCCCGTGCCGAGCTCGAGGCTTGTCCCCGACAATGACCCTACTTTGTTGTTCAACAATGCGGGGATGAACCAATTTAAAAATGTCTTTATGGGTCTCGAAAAGCGCACGAACAACCGTGCCGTGAGTTCACAAAAATGCGTGCGGGCCGGCGGCAAGCACAATGATTTAGAGAACGTGGGCCATACCGCTCGCCACCACACTTTTTTTGAAATGCTGGGCAACTTTTCATTCGGGGATTATTTCAAAAAAGACGCGATTCATTTTGCGTGGCAGCTCATCACCAAAGAGTGGCAAATCGATAAGAATCGCCTTTATGTGACCGTTTTTGAAACCGACGACGAAGCCGCGGACATTTGGCATAAACAAGAGGGCGTTCCCACTGATCGCATTTATCGCTTTGGTGAAAAAGACAATTTTTGGCGCATGGGCGACTCTGGGCCTTGCGGGCCATGTTCTGAAATTTTTTATGATTTAGGCCCCGAGGTTCCAGGCTCTGCAAAAGACAATGTGATGGGCGGCGAAGGCGATCGCTACATGGAGTTTTGGAATTTGGTTTTCATGCAGTACCATGAGGATGGGCGCGGTGGGCGCGCACCACTGCCCAAACCTTCGGTCGACACGGGGATGGGTCTTGAACGCATCAGCAGTATTTTGCAGGGCAAAATCAACAACTACGAAAATGATCTGTTTTTCGATCTCATTTTGGCTGCATCTAATTTAAGTGGAGTCGAGTATCACGCTCGCAATGCTAAGTTCGAAGAGCAAAATGTGGCTTTGCGGGTTCTCGCCGATCATGCGCGCGCATCGGCTTTTTTGATTGCTGACGGTGTGATTCCTTCAAATGAAGGGCGCGGCTACGTTCTCAGACGAATCATGCGCCGAGCGATTCGTTACGCTCGAAAACTCGATTTGAATCAATCGGTATTCTTGGCCGTGGTTCAGGCCGCCATTAAAAAAATGGGAGCGCCCTACCCCGAGTTGAACGAGCGCAGTGATCTGATTTTGCGAACCGTAAAAGACGAAGAGTCTAGATTTTTATCGACGCTCGACCAAGGCACTCATGTTCTGCAGGGTGAACTCGCCAAAATAGGCTCGGGTGGAACTTTGCCAGGAGCTGTGGCCTTTAAACTCTATGACACCTATGGCTTTCCGCTGGATCTCACAGTGCTGATGACCGCCGAGCATGGCATGAAAGTCGACGAGGCCGGTTTTACAAAGCATTTGAGTGACGCCAAAGAAGTCGCGCGCGCCTCGTGGAAGGGCAAGGGTCTATCCAGCGACCAAGCGTCGATGGTGCAATGGGCATCAGCGGTTGGCGCAAAATCAGGCGCCACAAATTTTACTGGATATGAAAGTTTGGATTCGAATTCGAGCCAGATTCAGGCTCTGCTGGCTGACGGCAAAGACGCAAAGTCTTTGAGTGAGGGTCAAGAGGGAGTGTTGATTGCAAACCAAACTCCTTTTTACGCCGAAGGTGGCGGTCAAATGGGAGACCATGGTGAACTCATCACGTCGAGCGGCCAAGCTGAGGTCTTAGATTGCACAAAATTGAACGATCAACACCTGCATTTTATCAAAGTCACCGACGGTAAGATTGAGGTGGGTCAAAGTGCTCAATTGAAGGTGAGCTCGGCGCTTCGCAAAAGCACCGCCCGCAATCACTCGGCCACTCACCTTTTGCATTCAAGCCTGCGCTCGGTGCTGGGCGATCACATTCAGCAGGCCGGCTCGCTCGTCACGAGCGATCGACTGCGCTTTGACTTCACACACCCCAAACCATTGAGTGAGTCTGAAAAATCTCAAGTCGAAGAACTGGTCAACCGAGAGATCAGTGCGGGCACAAGAGTGATCAGTGAAACCATGGGGCAAAAAGAAGCTCTTAAGATGGGTGCGCTGGCCTTATTTGGCGAAAAGTATGGCGATGAGGTTCGCGTGATTCAAATGGGCCCGTTCTCAACTGAGCTTTGCGGCGGAACCCACGTGCAAAACACTTCGGATATTCGGCTTTTTAAAATTGTAAGTGAGGCCGGAGTCAGCTCGGGCGTTCGGCGAATTGAGGCGATCACTGGCGACACGGCAATAAAATGGCTGAGCAAGCTCAGTGAAGAAGCCTTAGAGGCACGGCAAACCGCGGGGCTTTCGACTCCGTGGCAGCAGTATTTAAGCGAAGCTGACACCTTGACGACTGGGTCAGCCAGTTCTGTCATTGTCGCCCTCAAATCTGAAAGCAAAGAATTGCAGAAGCAAATTCAAAAGATGAAGGGCGAAAGCGTCGACTCGAAATCTCTGGCCAGCGAAGCGCAGAAGATTTCGGGCAAATCGGGACAACTTTTGTTTTTGTTCAAAACCCTTGAAATTGATGATCGCAAAGTTTTGAGCGATCTCTCAGATCAGCTTCGTGATCGCTTGAGTGACTCGGTTATAGTTTTGTTGGGAGCAAAGGCTGACTCGGGCTACCCGGTTCTTGTGAATGTGAGCAAGTCTCTGACGCCAAAAACCAATGCCGGAGCCCTTTTAAAGAAAATCGCAGAAATGATGGGCGGTAAAGGCGGCGGACGCCCCGATTTTGCTCAAGGCAACGTGCCTGATATTGCCAAAATTTCTCAAGTCAAAGAATGGCTAATCAAAGAACTCGAGGGCTAGTTTTCACTACGCGGCTAGTAGCCCAATCGCTTGAGCCACTCGTGAACCTCTGGGTCTAAGGTCCACCGCCGAAACCACTCAGCAGAACGTTTGAATAGCTGCTTTCTGTCTTCAGACGACTGATACTCAGCTCTCGACAATTGATGATAAACATCGATAGGCAACATCTTAAACTCTCCACCAGCCTTCGAATGCCTATAGCCGAACTCAGTGTCTTCGAATCCATAAGTGTCGAACGATTCACGAAAACCGCCCAGCGCTTCAAAGCGCGAACGGGTTATGGCTAAAAAAAATGTCGAGGCCCAAGTCCACGGCAAATCCACAGAGTTCCATTCGCCTGAAGAATTTTGAAACGACTCCCAAACGCCCTTCTCTGACATCACCGCATCCCAGACCGGCGACAAGTTCTCGACTCGCTCAGCATGAGGGTGACCCGGCGGCAAGTGCCATCGTTTGGCTTGAAGCCATAGGTCATCACCTAATTGTTGATTTAGACATTCGAAAGTCTCGGGCGGAACGAGTATGTCGGCATCAATAAAAAGCAAATTTCGCCCGCGCGCGTGCGAACCACCTAGGTTTCGTAAAGCTCCAGCACGAAAGCCGCGATCACCCAACGTGCGTGCGTGAGAGCGCCGAACTTCGATCTGCAAACAGTTTTCAAGAGCGACGCCATCTAACGGCAATGACTCACCCAGATCGAGATCATGAAGTACGATCACTTCAACGGTGTCAACCTTTTGCGCACGCTTGAGCCCCTTTAACGTGAGCTGCAATTCATGAAAATGCTTGTGACTCGGCAAAATCACGCTCCACTCAGGGATTTGGCTTAGGCGGCTGTCCGATCGCACATGAACATCGCCCGTTCGAATTTTTTGCGGAGGTTTAAGCCAAGGGTCAAAGCCCGAAGGCACACTGAGCCTGATGTCGCTAAGCCCAGCAAAGAACTGATCCCAATCGCAATTTGAAATGCAATAATCGATTTCGCCTGTTCGATGTTGAACCACAAAATGCTGTGAGACCCCAGATGCCAGAGGAATTTTAAGATCATCGCATTCAGAATTCATCACGCAAATCACTCAAGCCACTCCTCTGGAGTTCCAAACGACAGATACCGACTCGCTCTAAACAATCGAAGCGAGGCCCCCTCAAGCAAAGCGCACTGAAGAGCATGAGATACAAAGGGCTCCCCTTCGGATTGCCTCATAGCCTCATAGCCCCATTTTCGAAACGAACGGGAGTTTCGAAAGTAATAGGCCCCCGCCAGCGCGCAGTTTGAGATCGGCATTTTCTCTGCAATTTCTACGACGTTTCCTTCGCTGTTCATCCGCGCAAAACTATAGCGAGGATCGTCTGACGTAAAGCTCAAAAGGTGAATGTCATCTTGAGGCTCCCAGCTCCAAAACCCATCTGGAGCTTCGAACATCAAATCACAATCTAATATCAGCACTGACCCCTCAAAATCCGTGGGCAGCACCTGAAGCGCCGTCTCAAGTGGACCCCGAGTGAGTGAACCGACCTCAAGCACTTCGACTTTCAAATTGGCCTCTTGAATCGCCGGCTCAAAATCCAGGGCCCATTTTTTTTGAAGCACCAACGCCCGCTGAAAATCCTGAGGCACGCCGCCGAGAGCCCATTCAAAAAAAAATCTGCCCTTGTACTTCAAAAAAGGCTTGGGGGTGTCAAAACCCTCGCTCATAAAACGTCGTCCTGCACCGGCAGCCAAGCAAAGCGCCAACATCAATAGCCTCTCCAGGACCACTTAAAAATTCTCGAAAGCATTTGAGCTCCCACGCGCCAATCGTTGACCGTACTGGTTTGCCCATCCTCAACCCAGGTGATCGGTAAATATTCGATCGTCTCGCGGCGCCTTAAAGCTTCAAGAATGAATTCTAAATCAAATGCGATGTGATCGGGCCCATCTAACGCCTTGGCTTTGAAAGCTTTAGTCAACCTAAAGGCCATCAATCCCGATCCAGTTTCATAAACCGGCTTACCTGAAATCCACTGAAGCAGTCTGTTGATCATTCGATTGGCCCATTCACGCCGGCGCGAATAACCCAGAAGGCGACTTTGAGGGTGAAATCTCGCGCCCACAACCAGATCCGAGCGAGTCTCGGGCAGCAAGTCTAAAAGTGACTTGAGATCAGAGTGCAGAGCTTGGCCATCGCCGTGAAAAATCACAAGCCATTCATAATTTTCAGCGGCCCGCACCGCCCCTTTGAAACTTCCACCTAAACCTAAGTTCACCGCGTTTTGAATCGCAGCGAGCCTGACTTTTGCCGTCACCTGCAGTGGTGCGGTCGATATCGCGGCCTGGATTTTCTCCCACGTGTCGTCCTGAGAGCGGTTGTCGACAATTCGAACGTGAATTTGAGAACTTAACAGTGGCTTTAACCCCTCGATCACACCCTCTATTTGTGGCCCGCAATTGTAACAAGGGACAAAAACCATCACTTGACTCATTTGAACCACTTCTCAAAACGAGCTGGAAGTTGACCAAAAAGTTCTCGCATCTTCAATGCGTACAGTGGAAATCGCTCAGGCTCTTGAATCAAGCGATAAGGCAATAGCCGGGTAAAATGAATCGCCTCATGCACATAAAAACTAAGCCAATCGATTGACGAAAAATTCGCATTGATCACTATTTCAAATTCATTGAGCACATTGCGAAAGTGATAGCTACTTGGGAACTCGGCTTGATACTCAAGCCCCTCTTGCACAAATGAGCCTTGCACTCTCAGCAACTCGTATTGAGAGTGCAAACTCTGCAAAATCTTTCCACCATCGACAGTCCAATCTGAAACAATGTTTCCAGGATTGGGGTCAAGAAAATAAAACTTCCCATTTTTCACCAATATATTTTCGAAAGTTAAATCTCCGTGTAGATCTAATTGCTCGCGCTGAAGCTCAAAAAAGGATGGATAGATTTTTTGCAGCTCCTCTATAATATTAAGGGGCGATTCTAGACGTTGAGAATTGAGAGTTATAGTGCCCAACAATAGGGGCTTCAACCTGCTATCAAATTGAATACAGTGCAAAAGCTTATGCCTCACTTTTTCTTCAATGAGCCGACTCCAATCCGGCGTGATTGAGTTCACAACAGGCAAAGTGCGAGAGTAACTCACCACCTCATTCACACAGGCCGCCGCATCTGCGGGCGAGAGCTGCCTTAGGTGCAGATCAAGCGGCAGTGCTCCTTCAATCCAATCTAGATCCAATACGAAGGTTCCGTTTCTGGATATGACTTCACGAATTTTAGGCACGTTGATGGTCGAACTGTTTCGCTTGAGCCAATTGGCTTGCTCCAATAGCTTCGCGCCCGATTCGCCCTTGCCCAATTTGCGAACAAAGGGCACGGAATTTCTCAAATCTTTGACGAGCAACGTGATTGAGTTGGAGCCGCCATTGAGCTCTTCAAGAATTTCTACTCCAACGCTCACAGGTCAACCACCTTAGCACGTGGGCCACTCGATTTTCTATCTTCGAAAATCTGTTCGAGAACGGGTGAGAGCGACTTGTAACTGCACGACTCACAGCCCTCTGGAGCCACGTTGTTTTCAAGTGCCGACCTCGCATTCAAGTAAACAAGACTCTCGTTGTAGACCTTTTGAAAGTCGTCACGAAAAATATTGGCTACCGGCTTCGTGTCTGTTTTTATCACGCACATTCTCACGTCACCAAAAACGTCAATGGTCACGCCATTGTAGGGCCAAAAACAGTCACGATACTCCCATCCCCCAACGCCTTTGATATCTTGCGCATAATTTTTTAAAACATCGACAGTGCCAGAAGAAAACTGCCCGTCACGCGAAGAGTTCACGCTCCAGTTCTGAGCCAAATTGATTCGAACTCCGGCCAAACCATACCGGTCTTTCAGATTGTAGATATCGGGAAGCTGACAACTGTTGTGATCGGTCGCGATGAAATTGACAAATAGCTTTTGCGCTCGAACTTCGGCGCTCACATTCTCTTGGATGGACTTCAAGCTCAAAAGAAGTTTGTGGTATGTCGCCCCCTTGCGGGCCTGTTCGTAAATGGCACCGACTCCATCGATCGACAGGTAAACCATATCGACAAGAGGAAGCGTTTTAAAAAAGGGAGTCTTAAGCGGGTCATACTGCAAATTGGTGGCAATAATGACAAACGCCTTTGGGAACCGCTCTCGAATCAACCGACATAGCTCATCGTAGTTGGGGTGTAGCATCGGCTCCGAAAGCCATTGAAATTTCACCGTGTCCACTTTGCAATTTTTGAACGTATCTAAAATTTGAATCAGTTCAGCCGCCTGCAAATGTTTAGGCTGGCGCAGTCCCTGGCTCTCGAGCTCGGCTCGATTGCAGCTCGGGCAGCTCAAGTTGCAATGCGAATTGGCTTCTAACACGAGATAAGAAATCTGCTCAAATTGACTGGAGCACTTCTTCAACTGTGAGCCTTTCGCAAAGTTGCACAGATTAGCGCCACTTGATCGTCGGTCATTTCTGGGTAACAGGGCGGACAAAAATGATGATCGGCAAAATAATCGGAGTTCACAAACTTCTTCGCGGGATCGATGTGATTCGCCATCACCGGTTGACGATGAAGGGGAAAATAATAAACTCCGTTGGTCATTTGAATGCCTTTGACTTTAAAGGCGTCTTCAATTTTTTGGCGCGGGATTTCAGAGATCATAATCTGCTTGTAGTAGCCACTCTCGGTGCCGGGAGCCGCGCTTAAAACGTTGAGTCCTTCAACTCCTTTAAGCTCGTTTAAATACTGAGCGTGAATTTCTCGCCTACGTAAAATTCGCTCAACCGACCGCTTGAGTTCTAAAACGCCAAGCAATCCACAAAATTCACTCATCTTGTAGTTGAACCCCATCGAATCGTAAATGCGTGAATCCGCAGCGCTATGACCATGGCAACGAAGTCGCTTAGCTCTTTCTATAACCGCTTGATTCTTGGCGATGACCATCCCACCTTCGCCAGTGGTCATGGTTTTAGTCTGATGAAAGCTGAACGCACTGGCGTCGCCCAGTGTGCCTATGGCGCGGCCGTGCCAGCTCGATCCATGCCCATGAGCGGCATCTTCAATCAATTTTATTCCTTTAGACTCACAGAGCCCCAAAAGATCGCCCATGCCTCTCGGGACGAGGCCCCCCAAACTCACGACAATGACTGCGCTCGCATTGTCGCACTCGGCCAAGGCGGCCTTTACAGATTCAAGCGACAACTGACCCTCGTCATCTGTGTCCACGACCAGAGGAGTCAATCCTGCGCGTAGCACGGCCTGAGCTGTGGCCACAAAGGTGTTAGTCGGCAAGATCACCGAACCTGATAGCTCTAGAGCTCTAAGAGCGATTTCAAGTGCCGCACTGCCATTTGTCACAGCCACTGCGGTTTGGGCTGAGATGGATCTCGCAAAATCCCTCT
Organism: Bdellovibrionales bacterium; assembly: GCA_041738165.1. Classification (GTDB taxonomy): domain Bacteria; phylum Bdellovibrionota; class Bdellovibrionia; order Bdellovibrionales; family UBA1609; genus JALHOQ01. The sequence continues at coordinate 1,957 of JBGSQJ010000309.1, read as the reverse complement.
CGAACTCACTCACAAATCGGTGATTGGTGAGATAGCCATCCCGCCATATCTGAGCACACCCATGAGTGAAATCAGCGGCAAACTCTTCTGTATATTGGAGATCAAATATTCGCACCATCTGCTGCTTAAAATCTTATGGTCACATTTGCCAAGTTGTCATGGATGCAGCGTTTCTCATTTGACTTCAATGAGCGGCTTGATAGTCACAGAGTATGCCTAAAATCCACCGCTGGAAATCGACCAGCCTGAGCAGCCCTGACCAACTTCTACGAGCTGAGCAAAAGGCTCTTGATTCTGGAGCCGACGCTTGCTGGATTCAATTATCAGACTGGAATCGCCTTAGCCAAGAGACTCGCGCCCGCTTTAAGTGGTTTGTGGAGGTTTCGTTTAGAGCTTGGAGAGATGGGGCCACCTACAAACAAACGCCGCCGTTTAAATGGGTTGTCGTGGCGGACGGAAATGAAAAAGACCTATCGGCCTGGAGTTTGACGTCAGAACCTAACTCTATACTTTTGATTCGGCCTCAAGACGTTCGCCAAGGCGCGCAATGGATTTCACGCTTAACTGCAGACACCGCCGCGAATACGTTTTTTGAATTTTTACCGTGGCGACCTGAGTTTCCTAACCGAGCCACGGTCAAAGAGATACGCCGCTTTATCGATCAGCATAAGGCCGCGTTCCCCGAATCACCAATGCGGACTCTTAAAGGTCTTGAATCCTGGGATGATCGCCTCGATTCAAATCTCGAAGTGGAACCGCTCAATACACCAGACATTCAGTTTCAAATGCCACAAGAACCTGAGCTTTCGGTTGTTATTCCCACTCATAACAATTCAAAATTTATCACTTCGGTTCTTAGAGCCCTATTGCAGCAAACGTTAGAGCGCCATCGCTACGAAATTTTACTGGTGGACGACGGCAGCACAGACGACACGCGCAGCCAGGTTCAGCGATTGATCGGCCCCGAAAAGCTCAACCTCGGTTTCTCTTATTTTTTTATGCCAAGGCCCTCTGAGCGAAAAAGCGGCGACAATCACTACCGTGCGGGCATTGCGCGAAATTTGGGAGCCAAGCGCGCCCGCGGCCAGTCGATTTTGTTTTTAGACTCTGACATTCTCGTCTCGCCTGATTTTTTAAACGCTCTTTTAAGAGAGCAGCATTCGGCCGACGTGATTCAATGTGAGCGCCATCATATCAAGGCCGGTCTTTGCAATAAACCCATGCAATACACAGATGTCAAAATCGGCCAAGACACCTTTATTGAAGAGGCGAATTACTGGGGCCCTTTCTTTAAGACAGAGAATTGGATGGGAATCGATCATTTTTGGAAATACACATGCACCTATGCCCTTCTCATCAAGCGCAGCGACTTTGCCGCGGTTGGGGGATTCAAACGCACTTTCACCACTTATGGGTTTGAAGATGTGGATCTGGGCTATGAACTTCATCAACTCGGCAGAACATTTCGTCTTCTGCATGAGAAAACGTTGCACTTGACTCCTGAGAGAACGAGGTCCGAGTACAATCACTCCCCTTGGATCAGACAAAACCTACTGGCTCGGACGGCGAAAATATTTTTTAGACAACACTTGGACCCCACGATCTATGACATGCTTCGAATTTTTATGGGCGAATCGGCTTGGCTGCCAAGGCTAAGGTGGAGATGGAAGAACGACAAATCCGCCGAGAGACCTCAAAATGTTGCTGAACTTTAGTATCGCGATTGTGGCGCGAAATGATTTACGCGGACTAGATCGACTTCTTTGGTCGCTGAACTCCTCGGTAAAGAACTTTGACCAAGGAGCTTCACTTAAAGTGGACCTTTTTGACAACGCCTCAGACGTCGATCAACGCCCAAGACTGGGCGCGCTCGCACCGGACTTCACAAATTTACAGTTGAGAATTTTTCAAAGAGAAAAAAACTCGATGAGTGAAGCTCGTCAGCAGGCCCTCGAAC
>JBGSQJ010000296.1:0-4006 GCA_041738165.1 Bdellovibrionales bacterium | reverse complement strand
CACGCGGTCTCTGAGCGCCACCCCTGACCCCAATTTAGAAAACGAGTGGCCGTGGCGCCAAAGCTGATACGGACCTTTGATTTGCTCGTCGACAAACGAGGCCTTTGGGTTCCACTCTGTGATCAACGATTTCCAAGTGATTGGAATCCCATGTAAACTCAATGAATAACGAATTTCAGTGCCTTTTTCGACGGCTGAAGTGCTTTTTCCGAGAACTCGAAAATTTAAAAAACTCGGGGTGATCTTCTCTAAATTGGCTTCCGAACTAAAAAAACTCCAAACCTTATCAAGGTCACCCTCTGCCCAACTCTCAAATTCCAAAACAAACTGGCCCACTTCAACTACGAGGTCCATTTTCTGTAAGGCGATTTTTAACGAAGGGGATTGAAAATCAAAATTCGAGTCCAATAATCTTTTTGCAGATACCTTGGCTGACGACAAAAGTACCGATGCGAGCTCCCCGTACCTAAGCTGAAGTACGGCTTTAGGAACCGCAGGAAGCAAGCGAGATTTCCAAGCTGAGGCGAGCTGCCTAGTCAGGTCTTTGTTCGAAAGAGGTTCCGGCGCAACTACATTGACCGGGCCACTCTCCATCTTCGATTCAATTAGGTGAATAAGGGCCCGTACGGCATCAGATCGCTCGATCCAAGAAAAATACCCTGTACCATCGCCAAGCGCACTTGCCCCTACGGTTTGAAAAAGAGGCATAACCTGCTGAATGAAGCCCCCCACCGGACTCAATATGACCCCAAATCTTGCTTTTATTATTCGTTCGGCAGGAAAGAGGTCGGCCTCCGACTCCCAGGCCACACATAAATCTGCCAGAAAATCCGAACCTGGCTGACTCTCTTCGGTTAGCTCTTCATCACTTCGGTCGCCGTAGTACCCGATGGCGGATGCTGAAATAAACGAATCAAGCCTTTGCCCGGATTTATGAAAACTCTCGCACAAAGCGCGAGTCGATAAAACCCGTGAATCCCATAGAGCCCGTTTTCGTTGCTCGCTCCAGCGCGCACCGGCCACATTTTCGCCCGCCAAATGAACGACGTGCTCCACTTTCTCACATATTTGTTTTTCGATATGGCTTTTGCCATCCCAGATCACTTCTTGAGTTGGAAAACTCAAGCGTTCCCGAGATGGCTGGCGAACAAGCGATATGACCTCATAGCCTCGCTTGACTAACTCTCGGCCAAGGGCGTTTCCGAGTAAACCCGTGGCACCGGTAAGTAACACTGTGGATCCCATTCAAGGATCCTCTCATTTTATTAGCCTTAGACTCAACTCTTTAGTCGACGATGAATCTCAAGCTCAAGATCGATACCCAAAACCTTAAGCACGTTGACAAGATCGCTGGCACGAATTTCACTTCGCCCACGAAAAAAACGATTCACAGAAATTCGTGAGATATCACAGTGCTGCGCAATTCTTGTTTGCTTCACCTTTAAGCGGCTGGCCAGTTCAGCGACGCGAGGACCAATGTCAATTTGTTCGCTTTCTTGAACCTCTTCTGTGTACCCCAATTGTAAAGCTGTCTCAGACATGTGCTCTCTCCTTTTTTTGAAAAGTTCGGTGCCCAACTGACACCGCAAAAACTATCTGTAAAGAAATAGAGCAAGGGACGAGCCAACTTAAATCAGAGTCATTTCGGCTCCACCCCTATTAAATTAATGCATAGAGTTATATGCCAAATCTAACTGGATGGCACAAGAGCTACAAAGTCTATTGAAAATCGAGTTGCACGCCTAGCCTAACGAGGCCATCGAGTGATTCGGCATTGGCCAAAACGCCAACCTGATCTTTAACGAGCAGTTCGACCGACTTCTTAAGTTCAGGTAAGTCCATTTTTATGGACAGGGGCACGGCGCCTGGGTGACCTGTGGCCCACGCCTTCACCAGCGAAATCTTCTCTGTCTCGCCCTGACCAATCAATAACGTGAGTTTTTTAATCTGCATAAACAAAGAGTCGGCTTCTTTGCAAGATTCGGCAATCAGCTTTACGTTTCCCGTGTCGTCGGCTTCCACATTGGCAACTAATAGCAAAGGTGATTCCGCTCTTAGAACCCTCTCAAATTGTGCGAACACATCCGGGAACACAACCACTTCAATCGCGCCTGACATGTCCTCAAATTTAACAAAAGCCATGCGCGTGCCTTTTTTGGTGATGATCTCTCGAAGAGAGGTCACGAGCCCCAAAACTCGCACATTTGTTTTTTTCTCTAACCCTTGAAGAGCACTGACAGAGCGAGCTTGCGTGAGCCGCCCAATATTTTCAAACCCCCTTAACGGGTGATCGGTCAAATAAAAGCCTAGGACTTCTTTTTCGTACGAGAGGCTGAGCGCTCTTGACCATTGAGGGTGGGGGTCAAGCTGAACTCGGTTCACCTGTTTGTCTTTGTCATCGGCCAAGTCAAAAAGTGAGGTTTGCCCAACCTCACGCTCAGCCCTCGTGCCTTCAGCGCGATCGACGAACTTCGAGAAACCTTCAATCAATTCGGAGCGATTATAGCCAAACCCATCCATTGCTCCGGCCTTAATCAATGCCTCAATGGTCTTTCGATTCACCTTTCGCAAATCCACATTTTCAAAAAACTCTTCAAGTGTCGAAAATTTCTTCTCTGGCATGGACTCTCGAGCCGCCACAATCGCTTCAACCGCGCCCTCACCCACCCCTTTAATCGCTCCGAGAGAGAAGAGAATTTTTTCTCCTTCAGCCCCAAATTTAAAAAATGAACTGTTGATGTGCGGCGGAACCACCTCGATCGAATGTGATTGAGCGTCTTTGACGTACTTCACGACTTTGTCTGTGTCGCTCATCTCTGTACTCAGCAGGGCCGCGTAAAATTCAACGGTGTAGTACTTTTTTAGCCAAGCCGTTTGAGCCGCAATCACGCAATAGGCCGCGGCGTGTGATTTATTAAAACCATACTCGGCGAACTTGGCCATCAGATCAAAAAGCTGTTCGGCCTTTGCTTCATCAAATTGATTTTCTTTTGCCCCTTCTAAAAACCGTGATTTCTGCTTGGCCATCTCAGCTGCAATTTTTTTACCCATGGCCCGCCTGAGCATATCGGCTTCGCCAAGTGTGTAATTGGCAATCTTTGCGGCAACGAGCTGCACCTGTTCTTGGTAAACAATAACCCCGTAGGTTTCTTTGAGAATGCCCTCAAGTTGCGGAAATAAAAAATCAACTTTTTTCTCTCCGTGTTTACGAGCTAGGTAATCCGGAATCATATCCATTGGGCCTGGACGATAGAGCGCGTTGAGCGCCACGATATCTTCGAACATCGTAGGTTTGGCTTTACGAATTAAATCTGTGATCCCCTCACCTTCAAACTGAAATATTCCGGCGGTATCGCCTTGGCTCATGATTTCGTAAATGCCTTTGTCGAGCAAAGAAATATTATGTACCGAAAGGTCTTTGCCACGATTGAGTTTAATGAGCCGAAAGGCTTCTTGAATATGAGTCAAAGTTTTAAGTCCGAGAAAATCAAACTTAATAAGGCCAATTTTTTCGGCGTGCTTCATGTCGTACTGAACGACATTTTCTCCATCGACGCCTCGATAAAGCGGAGCGTGGTCCATGATATTGCCATCCGCAATGATCACGCCGGCTGCGTGAATCCCCGCATGGCGAACCAACCCTTCAATTTTTCTGGCGAGCTCCAGCAGTGTGTTGATTTTTGGATCGATCTCCATCAGATCCCTGAGCCGAGGCTCCATATCAATGGCTTCACTAAGTTGAATACCCAGCTTTTCAGGAATTAACTTCGCCACCGCGTCGACATCTTGATAGGCTAACCCCATCACACGGCCCACATCCCTGAGCGCCGCCCTCGCTTGCAACTTTCCGTAAGTGATGATTTGCGAGACCGATTGAGTACCATATTTTTGCGTGACATAATCGATAACTCGACCGCGATGCTCCTGACAAAAATCAATATCAAAATCCGGCATACTCACACGCTCTGGATTCAAAAAACGCTCGAAAATCAAGCCATAGCGAACT
>JBGSQJ010000284.1:0-8651 GCA_041738165.1 Bdellovibrionales bacterium | reverse complement strand
TGCCGACCTCTTGGATCTCTTTAACAATCTGCTCTTTAAACTCAGCCGTAAATCTCTTCATTGGGCACACCCTTTTCTTGGTTTAATACCACGCCTAGTCGACGTAGTAAATGTGTCCAACGTATATCAGGGGCTAGAAGGCTAGACTACAGGGACTACGGGTAAAACAGGCAGAGAAGAAGGTAAAGAGGGGGATAAGAATAAATAAAAATACCAATACAGGGAGGGGAACAAATCTAAAATCCAATTCGGGGAGAAAAACCAAAATACGAAAACCAACACGCCAGGCCCGACGAGAATCGATGAGTGTCGACAATCATTTCTCAAGATGGGAGGCATTACGTGGAACGAAACGTCATTGAGCTATTGACGATTGATGAGGCGGCAGCACTTTTGAAGCTGAAAAAATCCAGGCTTAGAAAAGCGATCTTCCGGCGGGAGGTCAAGTTCGTAAAACTTGGCGCGCTGATCCGGTTTAAACGTGCGCATCTAATCGAATGGATCGAAAAGGGCACGATGGGTCCGGCTTCGGCCTAAAATCAGAGGACCCACTTTAGTTTTTCAAGTCCCCGTGGTAAGAATGCCTGTCCTGAAAGGTTCTTTGAAAATTGAATAGAATTCGAGAAAGCAGGAGGCATTTTTCCATGGGGTCTTCCTAACCTCTCCCGTCCAGGGAGAAAAGGAGACCATAATGGAAAAAATCAAACGCAAAGACGGCGTCAAATATAGAGAGCGAATCTATATTGGCGGCCAGGAATTCAAGAGTCCTAGCTTTGAAAAGAAATCGGACGCCATCGCGTGGAAGTCCGTCAAACTCGCCGAGCGACGGGTGTTTGATTCGACCGGAGTCATGCCGGTGATGAAGCCGACACTTCAGGAAATGCGTTTTAGAGAGTTCGCTAAATGGTGGCTCGATCATCGGGTATCTCCGCGCTCGTCGGCCAGAACCGTCGAGCGATACGCGATGAATCTCAAGACTCATATCTACGGATTCATCGGCGACCTTTACCTTTCGCAAATTACCCGCGAACACGCGGATCAGCTTGTGACCAAGCTCAGAGAGACAAATCATAACCCGGTCGGGACCAATTTGGTCCTCGGGGTTTTGAAGCAGATCATGAGCGAGGCCTTCAAGCAGGAAAAGATTCTCAAGTATCCGTTTGCGGATTATGGGAAGGTCAAGGAACCAAAGCGCCCGGATCATTTCATGTCCACTGAAGAAATCGAAAAATTTCTGGAAGTGAATAAGAATGATCCACACTATTGGCTGTTTGTAACGGCGATGAATACGGGTATGAGACGCGGAGAGATTGCGGGCCTTCTTTGGGACCGTGTGGACTTCGATAAAGGGTTTATTCATATCACGAGACTTCGTGATCGCAATGGACTCGCGGATCGAACGAAGACCAGGAACTCACAGAGAAGAATCCCCATGAGCGATGTCGTAAGACAAGCACTCATGGAGATGAAAAACCGCAACTGGCACCCGGAATATGTGTTCTGCACGTCCTACGGAAAGCCGTTCGACGAAGGGCATATCTACTGGTACTTCCAGCGGGCGCAGAAAAAGGCGGGTCTTACGAATCACTACCGCTTTCACGATTTGCGGCATACGTTCGCCAGCCATTTCGTGATGAACGGTGGGAGCCTCTATGACCTTCAGAAACTTCTGGGTCATGCGCGGTTTGAGGAAACCCAAAGATACGCCCATTTGACCCCTGAGCATCTTGCTAAAGCGGTCAATATCGTGTCGTTTGGAGGTACTCCGCCACCCGCACCCATGGAAAATCAGGTCCCCGCAGTGAAACAGGAAGAGAATTTGGTCGCGACCGCGAGCAAATCACCTGTTTTGCGGCTGGTCGGTCCGGCTTAAAGTAATTTGTGTCCGGTGTTTTTCGTGTCCGATTTCCTGATTTTTGCGAAAAGTTGGAGAGGAAAAGGACACTGGTCGGACACAAACGGCATTTTTCGAAAATTTCGGACACAAAATCGGGATCGAATTTTGTGTCCGAAATCGTGTCCGATTTTTTATCGGCACGATGATTTTTCGGCGCCAATTTTGTCAAAGTCCGGCCTCAGAAATGGGGCCGGACACTTTTCTTGTGTCCGGTTCGGAATTGCAACGATGAAAGTACAGTTTATTTCGAGTTGAGCATTTTCTCAATCTTGTCGAGGCGAGCTTTAACGTCTTCCAGTTCTTTCGTTTTGGCCGCATTTTCCTGTTCAAGTTTTTGGTTCTTTGCCTTGAGTGCTTCCATTTCCGCCTTATCGACCTTCTCTGCCTTCAGGGAAGCGATCTCGCGGGCCTTGGCAGCATCGTTGGACTTGAGAATGGACAGGTCAACTATGGCCGCTCTAAGCTTGCTATAAAGCTCCTTGACGGCATTAACCACTGCCCAGTGAATTGGGTCCACATTCAGTTCAAGATATCCATCTTCACGCGTCTGAACGGCCTCCGGTATAACTTTCTGAACATCCTGGGCGACAAAGCCAATGACTTCGTTATCTGAAGGCAAACCGAGTGGGTTGTTCTTTTTGTAACTAAATCGAATAGTGTCGAGCTGTAGGATCTCATTCAAGCCATGAGCATAGGGGCCATGAATGTCTTTCAAGCGAATGTCCGAAGTATTTGTCCAGGCGGTTCCAGTTGATAGCCCAGCCGTTCCGATCACATGGAGTTTGTGCCCAGGGTTTGTTGTCCCGATGCCGACGTTGCCGTTCTGAGCCACAACCATCACATCCGCAGCTGTGTTGAAATTTCGATAGAGCCGAGCGGTGTTTGCTTGGCTGTACCATTGCCACTGATTCGCTGCGATCGTGCGATCTCCAAAAATGAGTCCATTGTTCGCTCCCGATCGAGAGGCAATCGGCCCAACAACATCCAAGGGTACCATAGGAGCTGTAGTTCCAATACCGACGCTAATGATCGCTCCCGCATGACCCATGCGTTTGCCTTTTGGCGCGGTCGCGCCTGCGATAAAACAAGTCACCGGTTTTTTAAACTCACGCTTAATGTACTCGGCCGCTTCTTCTTCGGCGCTGCCGCCGATTTCACCAATCATGAGCAGCCAAAACCTTTTGAGCTTCAGATTTTACCCTGGCTTTTACATTGATTTTTTTCTTCTTTTTCCCCACAGAGCAAAGTTATAGTCGGGGCAATGAAAGTTGACAATATTTGACATCAAAGGTTGCTTAAAATTGGCTGGCTAGATCTTACCCGAGTCGATTGTCGTTCATGGTCTGAGGTCACCTAGTATTGTAGCAACTTTCCCATAATAAAATCGTAGGTCTTGGCGCACATTTTTAGATTGAAAACAACAAGGTAGGCATTGTCTTCGAAGCTGACCACCGAGTGAACTTTTCGGGTGTTTAAAAAATAAAAATGATTGGGCAAAAATGCCTTTAAATTTCCGTCTAGCATAAAGTGGAAGTTTTCGGGGATACAATTAACAAACGCCAACAAACGAAAAGTTGGCTCGCTATAAGAAAAATTGTCCCGATGGGGTGGGAATATTCCGCCCGCATTTAGCCTCAGTATGTGCGACCTGCCAAAACAGTCTACGATTTCCTTAAATTGAACCGACACTGATTTAAAGTGTTGCCAACAAGGAGTGGGTGTTGAAAACGACAATTCCCTGTAGCTGGTTTGGTGATGGCGATTCCACTCGAGAATAGAATTCAGGTCGATTTCGCCGGTGGTACCGCCATCCAGAGAGAAAAGACTCAAACCCCACCGATTCGACCAGGGCTTACTTTTATTGTAGCGCACCCACTGGATGCTCTCGTCGGAAACCTCTTTCTTAAACAGACCGTCGTTAATGTTCATCCTGAGCGGGAAAAAGTCGCCCAGCGACGTTAACCGTAGAAAGAGTTCGTTAGCTGAATCAGATGGATTAATAATATCTCCCAGGGTTTTATGATTGCACTACACTATCCGCCGAGTGCCATTTGCACCAAGTCTGATGACCAAAAACAGAGGCAGTTACACCAAGTGTCATCCGACTTCGAAGTTTACACCTTGACCCGAGTCCTAACGCCAATTGAAATGGCGCGTGTGTGAATAAATTTGCAGATTGTGAGGAAAATTGGATATGAATTTTTCTTTAGCTGACATCGAAAAAGCCATCCACAAGAGCCAACACTGTCAACGTAACTGGGATCTATCGAAAGAAATTCCAGCTGAAGACTTCGAGCTGCTGGTCACGGCGGCGACCCAGTGCCCCTCAAAGCAAAACGTTGCCTTTTACCGGGCGCATTTTGTTACCAATCGTGCACTTATTGAGCAGGCCCACGATCTGACCGATGGATTCACGGTGAGCTACGACCCCCCTGCTTCGACCACAAACAGTCAGGTGCTGGCAAACTTGCTAGTCATACTTGAGGCCGAGAACATCGACACTCAATCTGGTTGGGAGCCCTACAGAAATTTTGAGACACTTAATGTTGCAAAAGGTGAGGGGCTGGAGGCCGAAGAGGCTCGAAGTTTTTTGCTGCGTGATCAAAACATGGCGGTGGGTGTGGCCGCTGGGTACCTTAACCTTACGGCTTCGCTGCTCGGTTATGCAACTGGCTGCTGCGCCTGTTTTGATGTTATGGGCATCAAAAAACTGTTTGGGCTCGAGAACATGCCCTTGCTATTGATGGGCATCGGCTTTCGCGACGAAACTCGCGGCCGAAGAGTGCATCACTTAGATTCGACCTTTGTGTTTCCGACCAAGCCTAAGCAGCCGATTCGGGTTAATGTACCACGGTGAGCTGGAGAGTCTATCCCCCGGGATATTTAGACGCCCCTCAAATATAAATTTTCTTGAATTTTCTTCTCCCAACTGTCGATGAAGTGGCCGTAACTGTGCCGAGAAGCATTCTGCTTGGCCCGAGCGGCCACGGACTTCACCTTTTCAGGCGCTAGCGCGAGGTCTCTAATCAATTGAACCCAATCATTAGTTGAAAAGTCGACCAAAAAACCATCGACCTCATGATCGATATGTTCGGCAGCCCCTCCACAATCAAACTGGGCAATACAGACCCGGCCAACCGCCATTGATTCAGTGATGACGTTCCCCCAGGGCTCGTAAATTGAAGGCACCAAACTGAAAGTCGACAATTTCATCCGTTCCTTGAGTTGAGCTTGATTCATCGATCCCAAGAATCGAGTGTTTGAAGGAGCTCCAAGCGCCATGCTACTGGGGTAATCTGTGGATTTCGAAAAAATAGGTTCACCTACAATTGAAACTTCTATATCGGGAACCCCTTTCACCACCCGATGAATCCCTTTCTCAATATCTAATCGACCAACCACCAACGCTCTTTTGTCGAACAAATCAGGACCGTCGTTCCACCAAAAATCTAAATTAACCCCAGGGGTGATGACACCAGCAGCAACCCTGCCGTAAAGTTCGCTCAAAATCTTTTTCTGGTTCTCAGCATTCACAAAGACTTTTGAGCTCGCGTCTATTGCCCTTTGCTCAATTGCGACGCGGATATCGAGCCTTCTATGATATTCTTTGAACCCTAAGCTTTCGGCAGCCAAGATTTTTTGAATGGGCCTAAGTAGACACCTACTATAATACCAAAATTCCACCTTTAAGGGTTCCAGTGCCGACTGAATGAATGGCCAAAGATGATAGTCCACATATAAAAGCACGTGAGTACAGCCCAAGGGCTCAACTATAGACCGAAGGTGCAAAACAAATTTGTCATCTACATCACGTGCATCAACGTACGAACTGAACGCCCGGCCAAGGTCAATCGGGGGCATAAGCAAAACCCCGTTTTCTTGCTCTGCAGGTGTCGCCGTGGCAGAAAGAATTCTCACTCTCTCATTCCCAAATTTTTTTGCAATGGCCATGAGCGGCACGTTTGAGAACCCGCTATGACTTAAACTTGAACCCTGATTGATAATGAGTAGCAATTCTAACCTCAAATTTCGTCAATCGGACCAATGAAAAATGAAACAACCGTGCCCTCAATTTAATCTTTCGCATTTTGATTGTGTAGACTATTCTTCTCACAAAGAAAGGTCTCATAAGTGCTCACAAAAATTCGCATCCGTAGAGTTTTAAGTTCATCACATTTTGGTGTTCGAAACGCTCAGGTTTTTGCGCACTTGCTGTTTGTCGTGACCCTCGGAACCATGTCGCTTGGCGAACTTGGTGTTGGGTTAGTGTTTGGGGTGGTGTTGTTCAATTTGGGCCACAGTATTGGCGCCCACCGTTTTTTTAGTCATTGTCAATTTAGCGCGGGTCCAATTGGTAGAATTTTTCTAAATCTTGCGTTTACTCTAAACATGTGGGGTAGCGCGATTGGCTACGGCGCTGTTCATATTCTACATCATATACACAGTGACACCTCGTCAGATCCGCACAATCCAAACTCAATCGGGAAACTTCGACTCTGGCTATGGACCCCAGAAATGAGGGTTCATGTGCCCACATTCAAACGGCTCTTCGCGTGTAGAATCAATCGCTTTTTTCATAACTATTATTTTTTAATTCATGCTGCCTATGTTTTGATTCTCGCCGCACTTTCTTGGAAAGTTGTACTTCTATTCTGGTGTATCCCGATTGTTGTTTGCTATCACCTTGGCAAAGTTCAGACGGTTCTCGCCCATGTAAAGTCGCCTTTTGGCAGACAAACGCATGCGACTGGCGACACGAGCCAAAACTTAATTGGGTTCAAGCTGCTGTTGTGGGGTGATGAACTGCACAACAACCACCATTTAGACACGAGTGCCGTTAATCTTAATTTCGCCTCCAACCTCCTTGAATTTGACCCTAATTATTGGATTATTCGCCTGTTGTTCGACGTTGAAAGCCGCCTCCAAGTTCGATCGGTGCTCACTGGGGGTCACTGACGTGACTGTCTCCGTGTGCATCAACACCTATCGTCGGCCCCATGTTTTCAAAACTCTTTGTTCCATCTCGAACCAGGATTTGCCCCAAAATACCGACTTGGAGATTGTAGTGACAGACAATGACCATCTTGGTTCCGGCAAAGAGTATGTGGATCAGTTCACAGCCAGTACTGGAATTTTGGTAAACTATGCCATTGAGCCGAATAAGAACATTGCCTTAGCTAGAAACAACGGCATTCTTCGCGCCCGCGGAGACTGGATTGCCTTTATTGACGACGACGAGATTGCCGAGGACTGCTGGCTCTCAAGTCTTTTAAACTGCCTCAATCAATACAACGCCGATGCCGCCCTTGGAATAGTAAAGGCAGTCTATCCATCTGATTCGCCGAACTGGATACAAAGATGCGACCCTTTGTCAAAAAACTGGGCCGCAGATGGGACCCAGGTTTGGGGCGGATCGACTTGCAATTCAATTATTCGACGTACGAGTTTGTTCGCGCTCGACCACCTTTTTGACCCCAGTTTGGGCCACGCCGGTTGCGACGACACAGATTTGTTTTTTCGCTTGTCCAAAGCGAATTCTAGAATTTTTATGTGTGGGGGAGCCAAAGTATATGAAACCATTCCTCCAGAGCGGATCACTATAAATTACCTAAAGCGAAGGTTTATGAGAAATGGCGAGGCCTCTTCAAAAATATACCATGCAGATAAAATCCAGAGTTACCCCTTAAAATTTTTTTTTAAATGTGCTGCTAGGGCCTTCGGGTTCGCATCTCGTTCATCGCTGTATTTTCTCCTTCGAGACCAACAGAAATGGCTCAAGTATAAAATCTATTTTTGGACAGAATTGGGTAGAATCAGGCCGATACTGAGGCTCCCTATGATTGAAATGTACAGGTAGTTATAATCTTCTATCCTAGAAGCCCAAATCGGATCATTTCAGACTGAAGTTCTGCTATAACAGGCGAAGCGACATGGCCTGTGTATAAATCCACATATTCTGCCGGATACACCCTAACGATGGCCTGGTAATTTGAGGGTTTGACTATTGGGCACTCTCGCCTCTGGTGAGCCTCCCACTCTCTAAATGCAGACCAACTTCTGAATATGTAGGTCCATTTGATCTCTTCTCTCCCGACCACTGAAAAAATTTTTAGGATTTTCCCGATTCGGATAAATTCACGGTTTAAATGGATGAGCTGGTCGATATTGTCCATCGAAGTCAATAGTTCTTCGAGACTTTTCGCCTCGTGGGCTCGTCCGCTAGGTTTGAAACTCACTACCAATACCGTTAATAACCTGGGGTGATCTGGATACTCCGCTCGATTTCTGAGGGCATCATTTGATCGGATGATCCTGCTATCACGAACCCTTGAGCAGACCAATGTGGCCAGTCCGATCAGATTCCCGACTAAGAACTTTCTGCGTCCCTCGGATCTTCCCACGAGTTCCCCATTCCTTTGACAGCTGACATTTCATCCACTCTCTTTAAGTATTGCTCAAGAGTCGAGGGCCCGGAACTACAAATATCAAAATAGTACAGGCTCTGCGGAACTCCATTCAAAAGGAATAGGCCCGAAAGGGGGCGAAAATCCCAAAGATAATTTCTGCCTTTGTTTCGAATACCCATTTGGTGCCTACGACCGCTTCGCATAGACTTATCAATTGAGAGCAGTTTCTTATTGTGCCCGTACACTGAAAAAAACAACCCTTCAAAATTTACCATTTTTGGCATGACTGTATCCAAAAAACCCCCCTCCCTCCATAGCAGAGAAATCATCCTGGTCCTATATCTAGC
>JBGSQJ010000279.1:0-5238 GCA_041738165.1 Bdellovibrionales bacterium | reverse complement strand
CTTTGCCTTACTTTATCAACGCCTGCGCCAAAGACCGAGATGTGGCCGACGTGTTTTTGTCGTCGGGAGCCAGACTAAAAAATCGCGGACAAATTGAGCTCGGCAATGATTATCGCCGAGAGGCCTACAAGTGTCGCCCCTAATTTTTTTAGTTGAGAGCTCTGAGCACCCAGCTATCTAACCCCTGCCTCGCTTCATGAAGTTCGAAGTAAAGACTTTTTGAGGGCTCAACCCCGACGCCTTCAAGTGCGCTTTCATCTAATTTCTTAAATACAGCCTCGGGAATCGAAAGCGTGTAACCTCGGCCCAATTGAGGAATCGAATACCAGACGGCGATCACGACATCGCCTGCAGTTCTTTGACCCCAAATCCTAGTTTGCGGCCTGAGCGACATCGCATAAGCAAATATCTCAGCCACAGATTGAGTCAACGAACCGGCCAAGACTGTCACTTTGCCTTGATAACATCCGTAGCCCGTATAAGTCTCAAGCCAAATGCGTTTGTGCGTGCTGAGCTCACCAATCTGAAATCCATCAGATAAAAAATCTTGGATCGACTCAAGATCTGGCAGATCCTTGCGTGGTTGGTCGACGGATCCGATGCGCATGGGTTCGCACATAAACGGCGAAAGCGCTCGCAGCATAGCCACGAAATTTCCACCTGCGTTCTCTCTGAGATCAATGATGAGTCGATTGTACTTAGGAAAGCCAGCCGCCAAAGTTCGCCAACTTTTGGATTCAAAGTACTCCGAACGAAAACTCGGAATGGTTAAAAGTCCGGTTTGCTGAGGCAATGATTCTAAATAGGGAGCCGAATCAATTTTTAAATCCGTCGGTTCAAGCTTCAAATCAAATTCGGCGCCTAGCCGATTAAAATGAAACCATCCTCCTCGGCTCCTCGCCCCCCAAGGCGTGACCTCGCCCGCCCCTTCAATTCGCAAAATTTCATCCCCGCGCTGGACGCCCTGGTTTTCGGCCGAACTCCCCTTGATCACGCGGCGTACGATCAGCGCGTCCTCTACAAAATGAGCTCTGATCCCTGTGTCTAGGGCGCGGCCTTGCCAGACTTCGGCGTCTTCAGCTGGGCTATAAATAGCCAAATGGGAAACTTCCAACTTATCGAGCAAAGTTTGAGTGAGATCTAAAAACTGACGATTGTCGATAGCGCCAGGCAGCCGCGCTGCGGTCTCTACGCAATCAGAGACCCAAATTTCAAGTTTCGAGTTCGAACGATAAAAATTCTCGCCGACCAACTGACAGATGCTGGCGAGCGCTTCTCGATGGTGCGATCTACCCCCTAGGTAAAACCCAAGAGTCAAAATCACCACTAGTGCAGGAATCCATAAAAACCGACGCATGTCTTTTCATCACACGTCGGCTCTAAATGGAGGTCAATAGGATTAAGCTGCGCGTTTTGTGCGGCGTGCGTTGGCAGGGTCGATGTTGTACTGCTTCACCTTGCGGTAAAGTGTGGCTCGACCAATTCCCAAAGCTTTGGCGGCTTCAGTTAAATTCCCACCATACTCAAAAATTGCATTCTCAATGGCTATGCTTTCCAGCTCATTGATTGTGCGAACCTTTTTATCGGCCTCTGCATTTGCTCCCGGCTGGGGAAATTGCAGAATCTTTGCGCCCTCATTCAAAGGACTAGCTCCAGCACTCAATGCCGGCATATCACCCGTTAGACGCCCTCGAGCCGAAGGATCAGTCAATACCTGAGCCCACTCTACAGGTGTGTAAGTTTCAACAGAGCAACCCATGCCCTGGCTTATCGATTTTAGACGTTCGCACTGGTCTCGGTCATCACCGATCAGTACCACTTTTGTACGTGCCATATCATTTCCTCCAATTGTGAGACACTTAAGTGCCTCACTTAGAATCTATCGGCGACCAATCTTGAGAAAATTAGGAAAAAAGTGCCTAGACTCTCTCATTTCGATATAAACAATTGAGAGGCCCCAAAAGCTCAGGAGGTGTCTAACTTTGAGACAGTCTGAATGGATCTTGCTGGATAGGCCCCCCACTTTGTCTGAGGCCAGGGTGATGGAGTCTTATCTATTATCTAGAGATATAGAGGTAAAACTACTCGACGCCCACACCTTCCCCTATGCGCCGACAGCAGCCCCTATGGGACAAAATGCAGGCTTACGGCTAGTGGTGAGGGCCGATCAACTTGAGTTGGCTCGAGCGGCCCTAAAAGAGGCCCAATCTCCCCTTGCGCTTGTGAGCGACGAGCCTTCTTCACAAACGCCTATTGATTTTAAAAACGAAACAGCCAGCTTTCACCCCATGGTGCGCTGGCTGACAGTTTCGTTACTTTTACTTATGGCTTTGATTTATTATCTTAGCGGCGGCCAGATTTGATCTTAATCTGCATCTTCGCAATAAGGTGAACAGCCATCTTCTCTTGAACTTTACACATCTTGAGCTCGTCACGGCGATAAGAGCGTTGTGAAGGAGTGAGGGTTCCTGTTTCAAGTTCCATTTCATAATCGAGTTTGTTTGAACGAATGCCCTCAAGCTCTTTGGTTTGCTGCTTAAACAATCGATTCACCGCGCTCAAGGGTCCGACGTCGAGCCACTCTTCCTTGTTTTTGTACCAGGTCAACATGCGCAAAAATCGCGCCTTGTTTTTTGCCAATGTGAAGCGAGGGTACTGAGGCTCATCGAGGTCCAAAATATTATCAATCTTGTCGAGCAGCATCAAATCATCGTCACCATCGACGATCGCAGCTGGCATCATAAGTTTAACTTCAAGCTGCGATTTCACAATTTCGACAGGATTGAACATGCGCATTTACCTCCGGGAAAAGAAGAGAACTAACTGTTAGACTCTTTGTTCATAACGCAAAACTAGAAAATCTTCAATGGACACCGCTTTGGGTGGGCTATGAGAATCGCTTTGCGAGTATCCAGCCTAAATAGCACAACGAAAGACACGTTGCATTATTTAACAGCACAAAAACCAGAGTTTTGAAAAATTCACCCTGTTCGAGCCAACGAACATTCACGACCGCAAAACCCGAAAATGTCGTCAAAGCGCCGCAAAAGCCGACAATCAGACCCAAAGACAGGGCCGGATGCAACAATGCCGGGCTCTTCACCAAAAAGCCCGCCACGAAACTGCCAAACGCGTTGATGCCCAAAATTCCAACAGGTGAAATCCCTAAATTCCACCGAATCAAAGCTCCAAGCCCAGCACCAATAATGATCGTAGACATCGTGATAATCATGTTTCAGATTGATTGTGGTGAATTTCAAATCCCTTTGGCTAGCTTTAATTGCAACTTCGTGCACCGCTCTGTGGGCTTCGGTCACTCTTCCGAACGACACAGGCTACTTCACCTATCGGCATGGCTCCACACTTTACATCTACGGCGACACCACGAGAAACCTGATTCCCACTCTGGATGCCTGGTCAAATGCCTTTCGCGATCAATACGATAAAAGTTTTTCGTGGCGTCTCGATGAAGAGATGGATCTGATTTTAACTTCGCCCAGGCAGCAAGTGGCCAACGCCTACGCCACAGTCGTGCCCAATATAAAAACTGTTTGGTACCCTTCAGGGGCTGGAATGCTCGAAGATATGGCTCTGTCCTCTTGGATGACCACGCTTGCGAGTCACGAAACCGCACACCTATATCAGCTCAACGCCAAAACCCAGGTGGGAAGTGCGGTTAAATCTGTATTCGGAAACGCGCTATACATCTTTCCGGTCGTTTGGCCGTTTTTCATTCATCCCAATATATTGGTGCCAACGTCATTGCTCGAAGGCAATGCCGTGCTCAACGAGTCTCGCTTGAATATGGGAGGAAGGCTTCACTCGGGTGAAAAACGCGCGCTCGTGCTGGCGCAAATTGGCGAGAACCAAATTGATCCAAGCCGCTTAATCAACGATCAATTTCGCTTTCCGTTTGGTGAAACAGCCTATCTTCAAGGCGGCTACTTTCAAGCCCACTTGGCCGAAAAATATGGGATTGAAAAAACCAATGCTTTCTTTATAGCTCAAAGCTCGCACTACCTTTGGCCCCTAATCTTAAACAAAACCTTTCGCGACCACTTTGGCGCGTCCTACCCTCAAGAAATTCGCGAATTTGTGCGCAAACTTAAACCTCTCGCTGCCAAACAAACCGTCACCGAGGCCCCAGCGCTTTTGACAGTGACTTTTACCGGAGCCATGAATCACGATTCAAATCGAATCTGGTTTTTGGCCACCTCGGCCAAGGAGCCCCCCACTCTTTACATCTTTGATAAAACCACGCGGTCAATTACCCAAAAAGATCAAAACGACTATCTGATGGGCAAGGTTTTTTTTGAAAGTGGGCAACCCCAATCAGGTGCAGCTTTTCAAAATACTTTCGACACGGTTGAATACTCTTTGTACGGCAAAAACGCCAAGTTGAATGACAAGTACCAAGGGCAGATTGTCACCGACATCCGAGGCGGGGCGAGCGCGGCCCTTGATGCCTCAAACTCATGGGTTGACCCCAAGCTGCTTAAAAATGGTCAGCCCTTCGACGTCGCTCACTCTTGGGCGCTGTTTGACGAGCAAGAACGGCTTTATTACTTTCGCCAAAACGGCCAAACACGAACTCTGTATCGAGATCGCGAACCCGTTTTTCAATTCACTGGTTTTTATAGCAAGCTCACAGAGATCACCGAAGATGGCTCTGTTTTCTTTATCGCCAATACAGAATTTGGCTCTTCACTTTTTCGCTATCGAAATCAAAGCATCCAGCGGGTTCTCAAGTCTGACCGAATCGTCGAAGCCAGGCTCATTGATGACAAATCTTTTTTGGTCACCGAAGTGGGGGCCAATGGGCACAGAGTCGTCATCGCTCCGATATTACTAACCAACCAGCAACCCGCCTTTTACCAATATGGCTATGAGAGTGAAAACTTAGCGCCCGAAAAGCAAATCTCTGACGACGATGTTGAACGGGGCGAGCGCAAGTACAACGGGCTCAGGCAGCTGCGCTACAGCGGCACCACGATGCAGGCCTTTTTAGGAACCTACTTTTCAACTGAACTTCTGTCTAACTGGACGGATCCCCTCGAATTTCATGCGCTCGATCTTGGCGGAGTCTTTAGCTCTGATCGTGACGATGCGTTTTTTGGCCAATACACGTACACGCGCTTTAGACCCGCGCTGTTCACACGGTATTTTTACGAGAGAAACCCCTATTATCGCTTCGGCTTCAATGATCGTAAGGGCAATGCCGAAGATCAAATCATTCGG
>JBGSQJ010000275.1:0-8234 GCA_041738165.1 Bdellovibrionales bacterium | reverse complement strand
CAATCCTGTTGGCCAACGCCCGCTTTCAAGATTTGCCGGACTTTTTTAAAAAAAATCAGGTGGAAATCGTTTCTTCTTTGCCGTACTTTTCGAAGACGCGCACTGATCGGCAAAGAGGACAGGGCGTTTTTGATAAGTCTATTGAGGCTCTGCGCCGTCTGAACCAAGTGGGTTATGGTCGGCCTGATACTGGATTAACGCTCAACTTGGTTTACAACCCTTCGGGGAGTTTTTTGCCAGGCGACCAGGCCGGTCTTGAAAAAGAGTTTAAATTCCGCTTGAAATCGCAGTTTGGTGTCGACTTCAACCAGCTATTTTGTATCACCAATATGCCCATCCGGCGCTTCGAAGAGTACCTTCAGCAATCGGGAAACTATGAATCCTATATGTCCATGCTGATTCAGGCTTTCAACCCAGCTGCGGCCAGCAACGTGATGTGCAGAAATACCATTTCGGTGGGGTGGGATGGTTTTCTATATGATTGTGATTTTAATCAAATGCTCGAGTTAAAGGTGAATACCAAATCTTCCCAGCATTTAAGGGATTTTGACCTCGAGGCTCTTACCCAACGCTCAATAGTTGTTGGCTCGCATTGTTATGGCTGCACAGCTGGCAGCGGCTCCAGTTGCGGCGGAAGTCTCGGTTAGGTACACGGTTCCTTTTTCGATATGCGGCGCATATCGAAAAAGGAACCGTGTACCTAACCTCTCAATCCCAGATGCCAGGCATTGGGAGTTTAAGTTGGGCTGATTCTTCAGCACTTTCATAAGGCTCAAACCGCACGCCAATGCCGATTAATCTCACCGGCACCTCCCTACGGGCCCAAGCTTTTTCTAAAAGCCGTTCGAAACTAGCGGCCGTAGGCCAGGCGTTTGAAGTTCGCTCGTGAGTGGTTGTTTTGAAATCGTGAAATTTCAATTTTACAACATGCGTGCGAATTTTTTCTGAACTCTTTAACCTCGACATACGCTTAAACCAATCTTGGTAAAGACCCTCTACACGCTCAAGACATTCTGATAAAGTCGCCAAATCCTGATTGTACGTTTCTTCGACAGTGAGGGATTTACGCTCCGAACTCACCTCAACTGGCCGCGTGTCGAGCCCAAATGCGTAATTTTTCAAAGTTGACGCCCAAGATCCAAACCAAACAGTCAATTGAAAGAGCGAGTGTTTTTGCAGGTCGCCGCAGGTGAAAATACCGTGCTCATGCATTTTCTTCGCCGTAACCTTTCCGACACCGTGAATCTTTTCAATTTTGAGTGAAGGCATAAAACGTTCGATATCTTGTGGCCGAATAACAAACTGCCCATTTGGCTTGTTCCAATCGCTTGCGATTTTAGCAAGGAACTTATTTGGCGCAATGCCTGCCGAAGCGGTTAGGTTCAGCTCTGACTCAATAGCCCCGCGAATTTCTTTTGCGATCAAGGTCGCGCTGCCAGAACAGGCCTCTGAATCCGTGACGTCAAGATAGGCCTCATCTAGCGACAAAGGCTGAATGTGGTCGGTATATCGGTTTAAAATCAACCGCATTGCACGGCTTTCTTTTTTGTAAAGATCGAAATTAGGCGGCACGAAAATAAGCTCGGGGCACAGCCTGGCCGCCTGACTGGAAGGCATAGCCGATCTAACACCAAATTTGCGTGCTTCATAGCTTGCGGTCGTCAACACACTACGAGAACCGGGCGGACCTCCTACGCCAATAGGCTTACCCTTTAGTTCGGGCCTATACTTGACCTCCACGGCCGCATAGAAACAGTCCATATCAATATGTATGATTTTTCTAGGGCGCTCGAGTTCATTCACCTTCTAATAAATATCGTAGGTGCCGACGAGTTTCAAAGCTCTTAACTAACTTCAGCATATTTTTTCGACTCTCTCGAATCGCCTGACGTTCCACTCTTTGCTCACCATAGCGTAGGTTACAATATTCATCGAAAGCACTCTGAATGGCCATTGAGTCCCTATCTGGATACATTTCTAACCACAGTTTTTTTAGAGTGAGCGGGCCATCTGATCGGCTCGTCGTCAGCCCCTTTTGAGCCAAAATCGCTTTGACCTCGTCTAAGAGGCCTTTCCATTCATCATTAAAATTTGAACGCTTAAGCGACCAATACCAAACGCCAAGCAAAAGAGTCAAAACCGCAAGGGCTGATAACAAGAGAACAATCGATTTTCGGTTTGAACCGTAGAATCCAAAAAAACCAACCTGCGCCTCGAGATCATAGCTCAACATAAACTGAACATATTTCGCCTCAAACAGGTCATAAACCAGCGCCCCTTGACTGAGCCAGAGCTCCCAGGTCGCCGCACCCTCTGCGCCGCCTCCTAATGCCCCGTCGAGTGTTCCCGAATTGATTCGGTACGCGTTGACCGCCAACGTGGGATCAAACCGTCGCCATTCACCTTGAGAGAAATACTCAACCCACGCATGCGCATTGCTATCTCGAACCAACAAGTACCCCCCGGTCCAGCCATATTCTCCACCTTGAAAGCCGAGAACTATCCGTGCGGGAACCCCTGCATGGCGTAGCAACACGGCAGCCGCAGAGGCAAAGTGCTCACAAAATCCAGTTTTTGAGCCAAACAAAAAATCATCTAAGGTCAGCATTTTTGGAGTGCTTAAGGAGTAAGTAAAGCCTTGAGTAGAGAGATACTGGCCCACTTGGGTCACCAAGGCTTCGGCGTTAGCCGAGTGAGCTTTCCACTCTTTTAAAATTTCTTGAACTCGAACGGTGGGCTGTGGAGCTTGAGTGAACTTTGTTAACTGTGCTTCATTGAGGCCAATGTTTGCAGAGTTCGAAAGATCGGCCCAACCTGTGTACTGCACTCGAGTTAACACAGAATATTTTGACATATACTTGAATCGCTCACGATCAAAGCGCAAAGAACTTTTTAATTTAGAGTCCGTATTGATTTGCTTCGTTGCTTCGAGTGAAAATAGTGATTTGCCAAACTTAGGCTCAAGAATCAAACTGTACTTGGTGAGTTCGCTCATGTTTTCAGTGGCGGCAGTTGGTGCTTCGGTATCGATTTTTGTTGAATCATTGGACCAAGACCAACCGTCTGTCTTATCAAGAACCTCGCCCCGCCAGTAAAGCAAACTCGGGCTGATGGGGCGTTCAGACTCAAACTCCACGCGAAAAGCAGGGTATGTAGATTGGGCTAGATGGGCCATGTCACCTGGGTTTAAATTTCCCGAAAACCCCATCACCGTCTTGGCTGACTTTGCAAACGAAGACCAAGGAGTTGAAAATCGCGGAAACAGAACAAAAAACAAAACGAAGATGGGCACCGCAAAGAGTAAATCCCTAGTCACAGATCGCAAACTCTGTTTAAAATTTGAAACCGCATTAAAATGTCCCGTCGGCAAATGAATCATTGAGAATCCTAAAGCCACACCGGTCACACAAATCAACATGAGAGCCGTGGCGAACAAGGATTGTGAGAACAACAAGTGGCACATGTTCAGCAATAGAACTAAAAGTAAATTAATTTTGGCATCCCTTTGTGACCTAATTTCTTCGAATTTTAAAGCCGTCAACATAAGAATGAGTGTGCTCGCCGGCTCTGGGCCAACAATTGAATTGAAAGAAAGAAATGAAATTGCGACCAATAAAACGCTCAAAAGTCCCGTCGTCATGCTGCTAAAATGCCGAACCACCCCGAGCCAACCAAAGTAAGCATGGGTCAAAAACATTGTGGCAACAAGTACGGCCCACCACGGCACTTCACCAATCAATGGGAGTGCGGATATACCAAAAAGAAAAAACAGAAATCTATGCTTCATGAAGCCATTCTAGTTAATGCTTCCATGCACTGTTTAAAATGTTGCGAGCCCTTGCCCACACCAGAGTGAAAACCCGGCAGTTCAACGTCAAAATGTTCATCCGACTCATGTGCCAATCGAATCCACTGACTCATTTGCGAGAGCTTAGATTCGAAGTCACCTGATTTTATCTCGTGCCATGCCAGCCTTCTATGGCCTTCAATGGCGCCGTGAAATTCTTTGACATACATCTTTTGCGTTCGACCGAAAATCTTCCAATTGACTCGGTTCATAGATTCACCCGAAAGGTACGGCCTGTGTTCAGAAAATTCTTGGCCTGGCGTGGGCACCTCAGCTTCGAGCTCTTGTGCGCCCTTTGGCTTTGGATACACAATAACTTCATCACTTAAGAGCTGATAATTCCACGCGCGAATGAGCCCATAGGGAGACTCCGTCTCAAGGCGAGCCCGCCATGGGGTATGCACCCCCCGTTCGCTATCCAAAAAATGGGGAATCTTAACCCGCGTGTCTGTCTTGGCCTTCAACGCCTCGATTTTGAATTTTAGAGGTGAACCCAGCCCATCCACTCGCACGCTGACTTGAAATTTATCAACCGCCGAATCATTTTTGACGATGAGCTCAGCTTCGGTAGGAGTATCTGAATAGGAGGGCACGACCTTTAAAGCCACGACTTTTATGGCTTGAAGGTGACGTGCGGTTTTTAATATGGCGACCGCGCCAAGACTGAACAATACAAATCCAAAAGTGAAAATAAGATTGTTCTGATAGGTCGCCCCCACAGTGACGATCACCAAGAACAATGCAAACCCGAGCAACCCAAATGAATTTGGGAAACTGTAAATTCGCCCGGCCCTTGAAAGAAATGTATAGGGTTTTGACTTTATCAAGCGAGACATCTTCACTCTCAACTTAAGGCACACGAACTTCTTGCAACACTCTTTGAATATCTTGCGGATTCTGCGAGGGCAGGCGGTGCACCAATGTGGCCACGCCAACATCTTGCACATCCTCAGGCAGCACCATACGCCGACCGTGCATGTAGGCCCAACCGCGAGCCGCTTGAATCAACAAGAGCCCCGCTCGAGGAGACAACTCAAAGCCTTTAGAGCGACTAGCCGATAAAATGTCTTGAACGAATTCAACTAACGCCGGAGCGACCGTTATGTTTTTAACTTGAGATTGAATTTCGAATATTTCATTGGGCGCCAGCACCGGCATCAGCCCCTCAATTTGTTCTCTTGAATCACCAGATCGCAGGAGCTCGAATTCGGCCCGCCTATTCGGATAGCCAAGGTTCAGCTTCATCATGAATCGATCCAATTGCGACTCAGGCAGAGGATTTGTACCCACTTGAGATTGAGGATTCTGTGTCGCGATGACGAAGAATGGTTTTGGCAGGGTGTGCGACACACCGTCTAGGGTTATGGCTCGCTCTTCCATAGCCTGTAAGAATGCACTTTGAGTTTTGGGGCTTGCCCGATTGAGTTCGTCACCCAACACGGCTTCAGAAAAGATCGGCCCCTTAAAAAACTCGAACTTACCAGAACTTTGATTAAAGATATTGGTGCCAAGAATATCGCTGGGCAACAAGTCATTGGTGAATTGGATTCGGCTGAACTTTAACCCGAGAAGTTTGGCGAGACACATGACAAAAGTTGTCTTGCCCATTCCAGGCATGTCTTCAATCAACAGGTGACCATTCGATATCAAAGTCGTTAATGCCAATTTTAGTTCCTGCTCTTTGCCATGTATGATTTTGGATGCCGACGCAATGATTTCGTCTAGCCGATCCACGCGAGTTAAAGGTGATTGGTCATTTTGTAGAGTCTTGAGCATGATTTCTCTTCGGAATTTTGCGATGGCAGATTGAGACTAACTCAGGCAGACCAAACCAAAGTCGCGCCTTGATCAGGTTCTTCTCGGTTAGGGGTGTTACGGCAGAGAGTCATCTTACAGAACTCCATAGGCTCACGCAATGATCTCAAAAAATGACATGTAAAAAAAGGTACGTTAACATGTGGCATGTCGGCCTCGACTCGTCACACAGTGTTCAAGTTTATAAAATTGCTCGTGATCGTCGCTACGGTTGGCGGATGTGGTCTTTTCTTGATTGTATCTGGCACCACCTATTTATTTTTTAATTCCATGGCAAAACACACGATCGCTGATCAGAAGCACGCACCCAAAAGACTGGAGGCCAAGATAAATGTCTCCGACCCAGTCAGGTCACAAACACGAGAAGTGCCAATAATCCACAAGCCTAAACAAACCCAGTCTCGCGATGCTAGGTTAAAGCGGAGTATTGAATTTATTAAAAGTATTGTTGAACTTCGTAAAGACTCACGTCTCAGTTCGGCGCCTCCGATTTGTGATATCATCTGCAACAAAAGCACCTGGAGAAAAAGCGTAGAGGGCGAAGAGGTTTGGGATCGCTTAAATTCATTTTTAGAAAAAGACGGCTCGCGCGCCTTTGACGATCCGAAGTTTCGACTGGCATTCGAATTCGCGAATTCGTACGCGGATATGCTTCTGGTAGCCGGCGAAGCGTGGGAAAAATTCGAACCCTTGATACAAAGAAAACATGATCTATCAGAAGTGGAGAAATTATATTGGTCAACTAAAGCACCGATAGTGATTACTCATGTCGCCACTAAAATAAGTGGCCTTATTCCAAAAACACAAAGAAAAAGCGAGATTGTCAAAAAAATTATAGGCTTAAGCAACCAGTGTGACCAACACTCAATAACCGAAATTAAAAATTCCTGTTTAGTTCTCGGCGCAGACTTCTAGAGACGCGTATAAAAATTTTTCCCCACGCGTTTAATATGGTCGACCAAATTTTGATTATCGACGTGATGAAGCAAACAAATATCAAACTTATACGGAAGCATCAAATCGTCGATTTGATTTTCGATCTTAAAAAGCTCAGTTGTGGTTAAATCTGGAGCGACTACGGCCAAATCAATGTCAGATCCCTCACGGTAATTTCCTATGGCCCTCGAGCCATAGATAATGACCTGCTTGATCGAAGGACAGTTTTTAAGCACACCATGAACGGAAGCAATGGCTTTCTCGCTCAACCCAAAACTGGAAGACTCCGTCATTTCAATTCACTCATTTTTTTAAAAAATTGAGCGAATGCAGAAAAATATTTTTGTTGGATTTTAGTTACAATTTCTTCAGCCGTCTTTTTGTTATACGTATGGGACGTTTGATTACGACTCTTGATCATGTCCATCCATGTCTCACCATCGGAAATCAAATTTTTATTGAATGCTTCTCGAGTCGTATCTTTAGATCCAAAAAGGGGGCCCGCACCCTGCGTCTCGAGAAAATCCTTTAAAGTGTTCCAAGCTAACTCATGTGTGAACTCAAACGATTGAATCAGCCCTTGTTTTTCGAGATCCGAAAGTGATCTTTGGTTTCCTAGTTCAATTGCAGAAGTCAGATTGCCAAAAGCGACCTGAAAATTATCAAGTCTCTGTTTCCATCGAATATCGGCCGGAGATTTTGTCATGAAGACCTCAGTACCGTATGCCGGATACAGTTAGCAGTATTCGGGATACTGTATTTTTAATTGGCGGGGTGGACGGTATTGTCCTAACCCCACGAATTCATTTATATTCGAATGGTTGCGAGAAGCAAATCGAAGCAAACTTTCATGACAAGCCATGTTATCCTCGTTCCCGACCAGCGATAGACAACACACTTGCCTTCTTTGATCGAGGAACTTTGTAACCCAGCCCGTCGGTCACTCCCTGCACATCCACTCCGGCCTTTCTAAGATAGATATTCGTCGTCTTTAGTTCGGTGTGACCGACAATGGTCATCACTCGGGCTAAGGAAGCGCCTCTAGCTAAAAGGTTGGTAATAAACGTGGCTCTTAAGTCGTGGAATTTGATCTGCGTGATTCCATACGCCTTGCAAAACTCCTTTAAGACCTTAGCTTGCTCCCCATGTGCCCACTCTTGTAGGTGGGGCAAGACGAACTCGCTCTCGGCCTCACAAGCTAGCTTTCGCTCCTTTAGAAACACCAGCAGGTCGTCGGAAATTGGTACGACCCGGCTTTTACGTGTCTTTGTTGGAGTGAAACCATTCTTTGAAGTCCATTGCTTGGTGACTGAAATCAGCTTTGCATCCAAATCTAGATCCGTCCACTTAAGCGCGAATAGTTCGCCTGATCTCATCCCGGTCATTACGGCTAAAACCCAGACCGGATAAAACCTATGGTTCATTTCACGCGCCTCTGTGAGCAGGATCTCCACTTCTTTAGCGGTCAAAACTTTTTGGTCTACCTCCGGAACTCTCACTCGGATACCTAAACATGGGTTCCTTACAAGAACTCCGTCCTCGACGGCCATCTGAAAAATTCTTTTCACGTACTTGAGAATACATTTACGTGAATTGGGCTTAAGAGCAGCGACCTGAGACCCGGATTTAGTACCAC